>NZ_JBTUJH010000087.1:0-15787 GCF_058343375.1 Alterinioella sp. | reverse complement strand
CTCGGCGATGCCCGCATCGCCTGCCGGGTAGTGGATGGCACCATTGTATCAGTTCATAAAAAGGCAACAGGCGCAAAAGGCGGACTCGAAATCAGTCCATAGGGCGCTCGCGCGGCCGGTTGACCAACAAGATCGTGGCGCTGGTGGACGCGCTTGGTAATCTTGTACGTTTCCTGCTGCTGCCGGGACAGGCGCATGACATGAAGGGCGAGGCCCCGCTGATCAAGGGCGTGTCATTCGCCCCTTTGCTGGCGGATAAAGCGTTTGACGCAAACTGGCTGCTGGAGGAGTTGATCGACCGGGGCGCAACCGCCGATATCCCGCCGGAATCGAACCGGATTGTGCAGCGAGAATACGATGAGGAGGCCTATTGCTGGCGGAATTTGGTTGAAAACTACTCCTCCAAAATCAAGGATTTTCGTGGTATCGCAACGCGTTACGATAAAACCGATAACAGCTACGCTGCCAACTGGAACCTTGTCGCGGCGTTCATCGCATCAAGATGAATGTCCACAGGCCCTAATGGGTCCTGACCCCATTCTCTGACACACCTGCCAGCCTTCTCAAAGCCCACCTTCGAAGGATCGGAGCCAGAACATTTGACCAGATGTTCGACGCACTCGCCGAAACCTGCGACCTCTTCACGCCAGACGAATGCTGAAACTTCTTCTGTGAGGCAGGATATGGGTCAGGTTAAAAGTTCGGCGCTTTAAACGATACCGGCCCGCAGGCAGTCGTGCAGATGCAGCAGCCCCACGGGCGCGCCCTGCCCGTCTACCACGAACAGCGCGGTGATCTTGTTTTCCGACATCACGGCCAGCGCCTCGACGGCCAGCATGTCGGGCCGCGTCGTGCGCGGGGTTTTCGTGGCCACCTGCCCTGCCCGCTTGCTCATCAGATCGGCCATGTTGCGGCGCAAGTCACCATCCGAGATCACACCGACCAGGCAGCCCTGATCGACCACGCCGGCGATGCCGAAGCTCTTCTCGCTCATCACCAACAGCGTCTCGGGCATGACCTGATCGGGGCTGACCAGCGGCAATGCGGCACCCTCATGCATCAGCTGGGACACTTTCGACAGCTGCGCACCCAGTTTGCCCCCTGGGTGGAAGGTGCGAAAATGTTCGGCCAGAAACCCGCGCCGTTCCATCACGGCGACGGCCAGCGCATCGCCAAGCGCCAGGGTCAGCGTGGTCGATGTGGTGGGCACCATGCCGATGGTGCAGGCCTCGGGTGCTTCCGGCAAGGTCAGGCACAGATCCGCGGCGCGCATCAACGTGCTGTCAGGCTTGCCCGAGATGCCAATCATCGGGATCGAGAAGCGCGCGACATGGGCCACCACGTCCTTCAGCTCGGCGGTTTCGCCGGAATTGGAGATCAGAATGCACAGATCATCCGGCATGATCATGCCCAGATCACCATGGCTGGCCTCAGCCGGATGCACGAAGGTCGAGGGAGTGCCGGTGGAGGCAAAAGTGGAGCTGATCTTGCGCGCGATATGGCCGGATTTCCCGATCCCCGACAGGATCACGCGGCCCTTGACCGACAACACGGCCTCGACCGCGGCGGCGAAATCCTCGGGCAGGGCCTCGGCCATGTGCATCAACGCCTCACCTTCGATGCGCAGCACGCGGGCGGCCGTGTCTCGGATCATGTCAGCAGCAGAATTACTCATGGGGGCACCCCTTAACGGATCAGCGACGGGAAGGGCAGGGGGGAAATGTTTCGCGTGCGAAACGCTCCCCCCCGTTTCGCACGCGAAACATTTTCAACGCGGGTCTTCCAGCCAGGCCAGCAGCCGCGCCTTCAGGTCCGGGGTCAGCGCGGCACCGCTGATGGTCACACCAGAGGCCGTTTCACGCACCGACAGGCCGGGGCGCAACTCACGCATTCCGGGCCGGTTGCCACATGGTTTCGGGGCAGGGGCCAGGGCTTTGGAAATCAGCGCCTGTTCGGCCTCGATGCTGTCAGGGGCGGCGGATATAAGGGTCAGTCTCAGTCTCTCTGCAAGGAGTTCAGACCCTTCCATCGCCTTGGCAAGCCGCAGCCCCAGGCGCTCGGTCAGAGATGCTGGAAAGCGCAAGACCCCATCGAGCGCCGCCACGACCGGCATGAAAGACCCGATCTTGGAGCGCCGCGCGCGTGAGGCGGAGCCAAACAGCCCCTGCAACGCTGCGCGCCGATCAGCAAACACGCCTTGTTCCACCGCCTTCAGGGCAATTCTCGCACGCTCGAAATAGGTCAGGCCAACCCGGATTTCGTTTTCCTCGACCATCGCCAAATAGGCATCAGCCGAAGTTTCAGGAGTTCGCAACAGAGCCTGAATAAGGGAAAAAGACTCTTCTCCGGTTTCAACATGCAGCCTGCGCAAGGCCGCCAGACGACGCCAGCCAGAGATCAGGCCATAGCGCCCATCCTCCAGCGCCACGACCTCGATGGGGGTCTGCTGGCCGCGTGCGCGCAGGCTGTCGATCAGCGCTTTCAGATCATCATCATCGGCCAGGATCCGGTCGCGAACCAGATAACCCTCATCAATGCTGGCAAGCGGCAGGGCTTGAACCAATCGCCCTTCGGCGCGGGCACGGGCCATCTCGGCGGTAACTTCCTGAAGCGCGGAGATGGTGGAGGCATCGCCCGTTACATGCGCGATGGGCGGCGTTGAGATCGGGGCATCCTCCTCCCACAAACCGATCCTTGCCGGGGTCAGACGTTTGCGCTTTGCCATGATGCTCTCCATTAAGTTCAGTCTCTAAAACGCCTGTTAGAGACTGTTTTATTGCTACGCAGCCCCTGCTTTCGCTTCTTCTGCTGCCAGTTCCTCGCGCCGCCAGATGCCCAGAAGCAACCGTTTGAATGCGGCATAGGTGGCGTCAAAGGTCTCGCGCCCACGGACATAGGTTTCGCGGTTGAAATCGCGGTAATCGGCCTCATAGATACCCGAGACCTGTTCGCCCGCCTGACCAATCAGCGCCGTGAACCCCTGCCGGTGCGGGCTGAGGGTTCGGCCCAGATAGGCCTGCATCAAGGCACCAAGCTCGGCCTGCTGGCTGTCATCGTACCTTGTGATCACAGCGCGCACCGCGTCCCATTGAAACGCCATCTCATCACGGCCAAGGGCGCGGGCGGCCATGTTCTCACCCTCCTCGATCGAGGCGAAGGTGGAATGCAGCATGTCGAAGAAGCGTCCGGTGCTGTCAAACTCCAGAAATGAGGCCCCAAGCGGGACCAGCAGGATATCGGCAGCCGCCAGCCCGTTGATGGTGAGATACCCAAGCGCAGGGGGCGTGTCGATGAAGATAAGATCATAGGCGTCCAGCACCCCATCGGCAGCAAGCGTATCGGTCAGCGCATCCCAGAGCTTCCAGCCGCGCCCGGCCATCCGCCAGACCGGGATCTGGAACTCGGCCCAGTAGAGATTGAGCTGCGCACCGATGAGGTCGATATTGGGCCAATGGGTTGCCTGGATCACATCCTGGGATGTGATAGTAAGAGCCTCGGACAGGGTCTCATCAAGGGGTTGCGGGGTTTCGCCACGATCCTGCCGGCGCTGGTTCTCGGCCCGCAGATAGGTGGCGTAGTGACGCGCCAGCAGCGGGAAAACGGTTTGCCATTCATCTTCAACCTTGCCGCCAAAGATTGAGGTCATCGACCCCTGACTGTCGAGGTCAATCACCAGCACCTTGTAGCCGTCCAGCGCCGCCGACATCGCCAGATGCGCGGCGGTCGAGGTCTTGCCAACCCCGCCCTTGAAATTGGCGACGGCCACCAGTTTGGCCTCCAATCCTTCAGGCCGGTAGGGGCGGTATTCCTTGGCCTTGGAGCCTTCCGAGGCGAAATGCGCGCGCAGGCGCAGCACTTCATCGAGGGTGAACCACTTTGCGCCGCCTTCGGTCTCTGACTGGCCCTGTGGCAGGTCTGGGTGCAGTTTCAGCACGCGTCGGAAATGGGCCTGCGCCACAGGGATGAGGTAACGGGTGATTTCCCAGGTTGAAAACAACCGCAAGGTTTTGCGGCCATCTTCATTCATGCCGCGCGACGCAAGATCGGATCGGCCCTGGGCACAGGCCCGTGCGATCTGCGCAAACCCGGCCGTTGAAAGGGGCCCGTCGAGATCGGCCAATGCCGCATCGGGATCAATATTGAAATAGGGGGGTAGGCCCCTGCCATCCTTCGCCATGCTCGCAGCCCCATATGCCGTGTTTTCTTCAATATACGCGAAAAGGCGTCACATGGAAGGAAAAGCCGCATATGGTCTGGCATTTCTCAGCAGATTCAGGTGGCTGAGGTTGAAATCATTGAGACGTGTAAAAAAACCGCGGTGTTATATACGTGTTATATATGTGTTAAGCACCTTACAGCTTTTGGCAAGGCATTCTTTTTGCGGCTTTTTTGGGTGTTTCTGAAACCCTATGCGATTCCGAACCCCCGATAAGGTGACTCCGAACCCCCGCTCCTCCGATTCCAAACCCCCGATGGCTGCGCTGGACGCCTCCTGTGGATAACTCTAGGGTGGGTGTTAACAAAACCACGATAAACGTGAGACGCGGCAGTGCCCAGATCCATCGCTAATGCAGGGCCGCTTTTGCCCGATCGCCACCGTCAGGGGGATTTCTTCCTCTGCGATGTCTTCGATGCCATCCCCAAGGATGACATGGCGACGATGGAGCACCCGATTTTCTCGCTTTCCACCCGGCCTGACCGTCGTATCCTGCGCTATGCCCATAATGATGTTCAGATCGAGGTGACGCCGTCGGTCAAGGGGCTGGCCACGATCCATGACAAGGACATCCTGATCTATTGCATCAGCCAGCTGATGGCGGGGTTGAATGCGGGAAAATCCGTCAGCCGCCGCTTGCATCTGCGGGCCCATGATCTTCTGGTCGCCACCAACCGGGAGACCTCCGGTGACGCCTATCGGCGCCTCAAGGAGGCGTTCGAACGGCTGGCGGGCACCCGCATCACCACCAATATTGAAACCGGCCCCCATGAGGTGACAAGCGGTTTCGGCCTCATTGAGAGCTGGGAGATCGTGCGCCATGCAAGGGGCGGGCGCATGGTCAGCGTCGCGGTGACGCTTTCGGAATGGCTCTTTCGCGCGGTCATGGCAAAATCGGTGCTGACGCTGAGCCGGGATTACTTTCGCCTCAGAAAACCTCTGGAACGCCGGATCTATGAAATCGCACGCAAACATTGCGGGCGCCAGGAAAGCTGGCGGATCTCGGTCGATCTGCTGCTCAAGAAATCAGGCTCCGCCAGCCCCCGGCGGGTCTTTCGCAAGATGCTGCGTGACATGATCGCGGCGGCCCACCTGCCCGATTACGAGATGGTAGAGGAGCCCGGCGACATGATCCGGTTTTCCCTGCGCGATGCGGTGGTGGAGGGGTCAGCCCGTGCAGCCCCCGCGCTTAGCCCCGAGACGCTGGACGCAGCCCGCGCCCTGGCCCCGGGATGGGATGTCTATGCGTTGGAAGCCGAATGGCGGGGGTTTTGGGACAGCTCCGGCCGCCCCCGCCTGACCGCGCCGCAAAAGGCGTTTCTGGCCTGGGTGAAACAACGCGTGGCGCGGGGGTAGCAGCCCGCCTGGTGCCGGTCTCTGGCGATGACCGGCGGCAAGGGGCGCGACGGGTTGCGCGATTCTAGGGCGAATCAGTGACGCGATGAACGGGTGCAGGTCTATCGAAGCCGGAACTCTCCAGCGGCCGTAGAAAGACCGCTTCACTCCGATCCCGCACATGCGAAACGGAAGTAAGAAGACCCGGCCTTTCTATCGGGTTCTCCACTTTCTGTTGCGCCTTTCGGCGCTCGTGACGTTCTGAGATGGGTTTGATAAGCAATGCGAAACCTTAATCCAAAGATTCCGGAGGGTCCCGTGCTGATCGAAGATACCCCTCTTGATGGTGTCAAAATCCTGACACCCCGCCGTTTCGGCGATGCGCGCGGGTTTTTCTGTGAAAGCTGGAATAAACGGGCCTTGGCCGACCAAGGGCTGCATTTCGATTTCGTGCAGGACAATCATTCGCTGTCTGCACAGGCCGGCACGGTGCGCGGGCTGCATTTCCAGGCCCCGCCCAACGCACAGGCCAAGCTGGTGCGCTGCGGGCGGGGACGGCTTTTTGATGTGGCGGTCGATATTCGCAAAACCTCCCCCACCTATGGCCAGTGGTTCGGTGTGGAGCTGAGTTTTGAGAACGGCAAACAGGCGCTGATCCCGGCGGGGTTCCTGCACGGGTTTGTCACGCGGGAACCCGATACCGAGATCATTTACAAATGCACTGATTATTATGCGCCTGAAAGCGATGGCGCGGTGCGGTTTGATGATCCTGACATCGAGATCGACTGGGATATGGGCGATGTGACCCCGGTGCTGTCCGACAAGGATGCCGCGGCCCCATTGTTCAGGGATTTCGACAGCCCGTTTGCCTGGGAAGGGGCCTGATATGAAGCTTCTCGTAACCGGTGGCGCGGGTTTCATTGGCTCGGCGGTGGTGCGTCTGGCGGTGGCGCGCGGTCATCAGGTGATCAACCTTGATGCGCTGACCTATGCTGCCTGTCTTGAGAATGTGGCCTGTGTCGCGGATAGCCCGCTTTATGCGTTTGAGCATGTCGATATCCGCAATCGCCCGGCATTGGACACTGTTTTTGAGCGTCACAAACCCGATGCCATCATGCATCTGGCCGCGGAATCGCATGTTGACAGGTCCATCGACGGGCCGGGCGATTTCATCGAGACCAATATCACTGGCACCTATAATATGCTGGAGGCGGCGCGCGCCTATTGGGCGGGGCAGGGGCGGCCGGAAAACTTCCGGTTCCACCATATCTCCACCGATGAGGTCTTTGGCAGCCTTGGCCCGGAAGGCCAGTTCACCGAGGAAACCCCTTACGACCCCCGCAGCCCCTATTCGGCGTCAAAAGCCGCCAGCGATCATCTGGTGCGCGCCTGGGGGGGAACCTACGGGCTGCCGGTTCTGCTGAGCAATTGCTCGAACAATTACGGGCCCTATCACTTCCCCGAAAAGCTGGTGCCGGTGGTCATCCTGCGCGCGCTGGCGGGCGATCCTATCCCGATCTATGGCAAGGGGCAGAATGTGCGTGACTGGCTCTATGTCGAGGATCACGCCGATGCGCTGCTCTGCGTGTTGAAAAAGGGCGCGATTGGCCGGTCTTACAATATCGGCGGCGAGAATGAGGCGAAGAATATCGAGATCGTGCAGATGATCTGCGCCATTCTGGATCGGGAAAGGCCCCAAAACAGACCCTATGCAAGCCAAATCGCCTTTGTGGAGGACCGCCCCGGCCATGATTTGCGCTATGCCATCGACCCCACACGTATTGCTACGGAACTGGGTTGGCGGCCTTCCGTGACGCTGGAGGAGGGCTTGGAAAAGACCATCCGTTGGTATCTTGAGAATGAGGGCTGGTGGCGTGCATTGCAGGCGCGCGACGGTGTCGGGCAACGGTTGGGAACGGGCGCATGATCCTCGTGTTTGGCAAGACCGGCCAGGTGGCGCGGGAATTGCAGCGTTTTTCCGATGTCACGGCGCTTGATCGGGAGGTCGCTGACCTGACCGACCCCAAGGCCTGCGCCGCCGCTATCCACAATCATAAACCGACAATGGTGATCAACGCGGCCGCCTATACCGGCGTTGATGCCGCCGAAAGCGATGAAGCAACCGCAATGCTGGTCAATGGCGCGGCCCCCGGTGCGATGGCCCAAGCCTGCGCGGCGCTGGACATCCCGCTCGTTCACATCTCGACCGATTACGTTTTTGACGGGGCGGGTGAGGGGGCATTTGCCACGGATGCTGCGACCGGCCCGCTTGGCGCTTATGGGCGCACGAAGCTGGCCGGTGAACGGGCCGTGCGCGGGGCAGGAGGGGTTCACGCCATCCTGCGGACCTCTTGGGTGTTCTCGGCCCATGGCGCGAATTTCGTGAAAACCATGCTGCGGCTTGGGGCAGAGCGCGACGCGCTGAACATCGTATCCGATCAGATCGGCGGCCCGACGGCGGCGGCTGAAATCGCGGCTGCATGTGTCTCTGTTGCAGAGCAATTGGCGCAAGATCCGGCCAAATCCGGCACCTATCATTTTACTGGTGCCCCGGATATGTCCTGGGCTGGTTTCGCGCGCGAAATCTTTGCCCAGGCCGGGATCGCCTGCACCGTCACCGATATCGCGTCATCGCAATACCCGACGCCTGCCTTACGACCGGCCAATTCCCGGCTAGACTGTAGCGATACGTTCCGCGTCTTTGGCCTTGCCCGCCCCAATTGGCGAGAGGGGCTGGCACGGGTGCTGACAGAGATTAAGGCGCAGGATACATGATCACACGCAAGGGCATCATTCTGGCGGGCGGATCCGGCACACGGCTGCATCCGATCACGCTTGGCGTCTCAAAACAGTTGCTGCCGATCTATGACAAACCGATGGTCTATTATCCCCTGTCGGTGCTGATGCTGGCGGGCATCCGCGAGATTGCCGTTATCACCACGCCGCATGATCAGGAACAATTCCAGCGCACGCTTGGCGATGGCGGCCAATGGGGGATTGACCTGACCTATATTGTGCAGCCCGCCCCTGAGGGCCTGGCACAGGCCTATCTGCTGGCCGAAGACTTTCTGGCTGGTCACCCGTCGGCCATGGTTCTGGGTGATAATATCTTCTTTGGCCACGGGTTGCCTGAATTGATGGCCAAGGCCGATCATCAGCCCGCAGGCGGCACGGTGTTCGGCTACCATGTGGCAGATCCCGAACGCTATGGCGTCGTTGAATTTGATGGCGCGGGCAATGCGCGGGCAATCATAGAAAAGCCTGCAAATCCACCCTCGAACTATGCCGTGACAGGGCTTTATTTTCTTGACGCAACAGCGCCGGACCGGGCGCGCGGCCTGACCCCTTCGGCACGCGGTGAGGTTGAGATTACGGACCTTCTGCAAACCTACCTGACCGAGGGCAGCCTTGCGGTGCAGACCATGGGGCGCGGCTATGCCTGGCTCGATACCGGCACCCATGGCAGTCTTCTGGATGCTGGAAATTTTGTGCGCACGTTGGAATCCAGACAAGGCTTGCAGGTGGGCAGCCCCGATGAGATCGCCTTTGATCAGGGCTGGATCACTGGCCGTGATTTGGAAACCCGGGCGTTATTGTTCGGCAAAAGCAGCTATGGCCAATATCTTCTGGGGCTTTTGCGATGATGTGCGGTGACAGGCAAATGCCGAAATGAAACTGCTCTTCATCCACCAGAACTATCCCGGCCAATACCGGGAAATCCTGCACTGGCTGATTGCCCAGGGCGGCCACGAGATCGTGTTTCTGACCCAACGCAAGGGCGTGCCGGAGGTGCCTGGCGTCAGGATCATCCGCTACAGCCCGCATCACCGCCCGGCCGAGGATGCCTATGGGCTGTCGCGCTATTGGGAGGAGTGCGCAGGCTCTGGCTATGGTGCCGCGCTGGCGTGTCAGGCACTCGACAAGGACGGCTTCAAACCCGATGTCATCCTCGGCCATGTCGGATGGGGCGAGCTGACCTTCACCAAGATCGTCTGGCCCGATGTGCCGGTGATCGGGTTCTTTGAATATTATTTTCTGGCCAAGGGCGGATCGGTGGGGTTCGACCCGGAATTTCCCGCCAGCCCGCATATCCCCTTCATCATGCATGCCCGCAACGCGGTGAATTTCATCAATCTGGAAACCGTCGATCTGGGCCAGTCGCCGACGCTGTGGCAGCGAGACACCTATCCCGAAAGCTTCCACTCCAAGATCTATACCTGCCATGACGGTATCCGCAGCGACCTGCTGCGCCCCAATCCGGGTGCCTCGGTGATGCTGGATCGCCTGGGCCGCGCCGTCACCCGCGGCGATGAGATTTTTACCTATATGGCGCGCAACATGGAACCGACGCGCGGCTTTCACATCTTCATGCGCGCGCTGCCCCATATCCTTGAGGCGCGACCGAATGCGCGGGCGCTGATCATCGGCGGCAACGAGACCTCATATGGCAAGAAAAGCGACGCGGAAGGCGGCTATCGGGCCCAGATGGAGCGCGAGGTTGGTGCCTCCGTAGATTGGTCCCGGGTGCATTTTCTGGGCCGGGTGCCCTATGCCGATTACCAGAAGATCATCCAGATCAGCCGCTGCCACATCTACCTGACCGTGCCTTTTGTGCTGTCCTGGTCCCTGTTGGAGGCGATGTCGATGGGGGCCACCATCGTGGCCTCAGACGTGGCCCCGGTGCGTGAGGCGATGACGCATGGGAAAACCGGGTTGCTGGTCGATTTTTTCAACCCCGAAGCCCTGGCGGCCCAGGTTGCCGAGGTTCTGGCCACCCCCGAAGATTACGCCCATCTGGGGCGTTCCGCGCGCGCGCATGTCGTTGAAAACTACGATTTTCTGACCCGCTGCCTGGCGGTGCATATCGACCGTATCAATGCGCTGGCCCCGCAGGTGCGCCCGATTGCCTTGCCGGGCGCGTGATGCGTCAGAGGCTGCCGACGCTGCGGGCCAGCCCGAAGGCGCTGCCGATCAGGCCAAAGATTGTCTGCGCCGAATTGACCGGGCTTTCGGTGGCCAGCACCAGATCGCCGGAATGGATGCGGAAATTACCCGCCGAGAAAAGACCGTCCGAAGTGGTCAGATCGAGCGTAAAGACCACGCGTTCCTGACGTGGCCCCGGTGCGCCCGCGCGCAGGGCGCTGGCCGGGTATTCACGCAGGATCAGGATGCCTTCGGGATCGGCGCGGCTGGAATTGACGCCGCCGATGATCGCCATCGCATCAAGGGCTGTCACGATATCCTGCTCGAACGGGTGCTGATCCTGACGACCGGCAGCACCGAGCGACAGGAAATAGCGCCGGTCGCCCTCGATGATCACCCGGTCGCCGCCGACCAGGAGTGTGTCCAGCTGCGGCTCGGAGTACAGCCGGGTGATCGAGGTGCCGAAGAGATTGCCCTGACGCATCAACCGGATCTGCGGATTGTTCAGATCGGCGCGCACACCGCCGCCTTCCGAGATCAGGCTGAGAACGGTATAGGCCCGGTCGGGCATCGGATAGGATCCGGGCGAAGATACGCCACCGACCAGATCAACCGAATTTCCCCGCCCTGCCGCCATCGAAAGCTGCACCTGTGCCGATGGCACGATCGCCTCCAGTTCGCGCTGCAACCGCGCCCGCGCGGCCTGTGGGCTCATGCCGGAAACGCGCTGATTGCCGATATAGGGCATGAAGATCGTGCCATCGGCGCTGACACGCATTTCCTCCAGCGCCACGACGCGCTGTTCGGCAGAGGTCAAGAGTGAGTTGTCGTTGCTGTCCCAGATCGAGATCGAGACCATGTCGCCGGGGGCAATGACCTGGCTGCGCGATCCGGCGCTGGCGGTGATCCAGTTCAGATCAGGTTCGCCGGTGACGGGCCATTCGGCAAGTGTTGGCAGAAAGGCGCGGCTGACAGGGTAGACAGCGAAATCGGCTTCGGCATTATCAGCGCGTCCGATGATTTCGCGTTCCATCCCGGCACCGCGGGGCAGCGAACAGGCCGCCAGAAGAAGACACAGACCCAGGAATCCACTCATCCGCGCAAATCGTGTCATCGTGTCCATACGCTCGCTGTATATTGAAGGGCTGCCCTGTTTTGACGCAAAATACGGGACGCGCCCAAAGGGTCAATGATTTCGGTGCAGAAAGGTCATTTTATGCGAATTCTGGTTCTGGGGGCCACAGGTCGGATTGGCGGCATGCTGCAATGGGCCTGGGCGGATGCGGCCGGGGTTTCCCCGCTTTGGCAAACACGCGGAGAGGCCGGCGCGGGCTGGATAGGTTGTGATATCCTGCACGACCCGGAAGGGTTGAAAGCGGCCTGTGCGCGCGCCGATGTGATCCTGACGCTGGCCGGTATCACGCCGGTCTCGGGGGCTGATATGGGCTTGAACAGCGCGCTGGCGCTGGCGGTGCAGAGGGCCGCGGGGGGGCGGCCACATCTTCTGGCGTCTTCGGCGGCGGTGTATGGTCGCGCGGGCGGCCCCTGCCGGGAAAGCGACGCCGTGCAGCCTGCGGCCCCTTACGGCATCGCCAAGCGGGCGATGGAACAGGCCGTGCTGGCCGAGGCTGGCCCGGTCACCTGCCTGCGGATCGGCAATGTTGCGGGGGCCGATCAGATATTGGGCAGGGCAGGGGCGGCGCTGACGCTTGACCGCTTCCCGGGGGGCCGCACGCCAAGACGCAGCTATGTCGGCCCGGCCACATTAGCGCGGGTTCTGGCCGATCTGGCGCGGGCGGCGGGGCAGGGCAGGGCGCTGCCCGATATCCTCAATGTCGCCTCCCCCGGCACGGTCGAGATGGGCGCACTTCTGGATGCCGCTGGTCATTCCTGGACGCCGCGCGCCGCGCCATCTGATGCAATTGCCGAGGTCGCTCTGGACATCAACGCCCTCAGCCGCTTTACCCGGGCCGATCCCGCAACGGGCACTGCCGCCGCCCTCGTGGCCGAATGGCGGGCCTATCAAGAGGCTGCAATCCCCCCGACATGACCGTGCGCAAACGCATTTTCGATCTCTTTTTCGCCAGCCTTCTGGTGGTGATCCTTGGCCCCATTATCCTGTGGCTGATCTGGGTGATCTGGCGGCGCGAGGGCGGTCCGATCTTCTATGCGGCCGAGCGCATGAAGACACCGACGCAAAGCTTTCGGTTATGGAAATTTCGCACCATGAGCGTGGTTGCGGATGACAGCGGCGTTTCAGGTGCGGACAAGGCGGCGCGGGTCACGCCAACCGGTGCCTGGCTGCGCCGCCGCAGGCTCGATGAATTTCCGCAGCTGTGGAATATCCTCAAGGGCGATCTCAGTTTCGTCGGCCCCCGCCCGCCCTTGCGCGAATATGTCGAACGTTTCCCGGAGATCTACGCGCAGGTGCTGAAAAGCCGCCCCGGCGTCACCGGGCTGGCCACCATCGCCTTTCACAAGCACGAGGAACGGTTGTTGAAACCATGCACCACGCCGGCAGAAACCGATGCCGTCTATTGCCGCCTCTGCATCCCGCGCAAGGCCCGGCTCGATCTGATCTATCAACGCAACCAAAGCACCTGTTACGATTTTGATCTGGTCTTCCAGACTATCGGTAACCTGTTTCGGCGCAGGGGTTGATGGACAGGCAGGCAAGGCGGGGATACATCTGCGCGCGGCCCGTTCGGAGGCCGGAAACTGATTTCAACGGGCCGTTGGCCCAGACGAAGGGCATGATCCGTGCTGAACCGTATCCGGGGATTATATGTGCGCTACGCGGCACATCACCGGCATGAGGCGGAGGCGGGCATGGATGCAGGCCGCTTGCCCATTCCGCTGCGCTTCCTGGTCGATGGCTCCAGGGCCTTGCCAGCAATCGCCTGTTGGTTTGTCACCCGAGATCCGGTTTGGCGCGCGCGCGTAAAGGCGCGCCTGCACCTCAATATCACGCCCGTGGCCTTGCCAATGGATGACCGTCTTTTCCCGAAGGAACCAGCCCGTGCCGTGGTGCCCGACACTCCGATAACCATTGTCCTGCCGGTCTATAACGCCTTTCACCTGCTGGCTGAGGTGTTGGCCCGTGTCGAGACCCACACCGATCTGCCCTGGCATCTGATCGTGATCGAGGATTGTTCGACCGACGGTCAGGTCCGCCCGTTTCTGCGCGATTGGGCCAGCGCACGGCAAGGCACTGTCACCCTTCTGGAAAACCCGGAAAACCTGGGCTTCATCGGCAGTGTCAACCAAGGGCTGGCTTTGGCGCTGAAGCGGGGCCATCCCGTCATCCTGCTCAATTCCGATGCGCTGGTGCCGGACGGATGGGCCGGCCGCCTGATCGCACCGGTTATGCGCGATGAGAGCGTCGCCAGCGTCACGCCAATGTCGAACGATGCCGAAATCCTGTCGGTTCCCGAGATCTGTTCGCGCAGCGACCTGACCCCCGGTGAGGCAGAAGCACTGGACACCATCGCACGCCAGTTCGATCCGAAAACCGTGATCCGCGAGGCCCCCACGGGCGTCGGGTTCTGCATGGCTTTGAATGTGGATTTTCTGGCCCGAGTGCCTGAGTTCGACCCCGTTTTCGGGCGCGGATACGGCGAAGAAGTTGATTGGTGCCAGAAGACCCGCGCGCTTGGCGGGCGGCATCTCGGCCTCGGTAATCTTTTTGTCGAACATCGCGGTGGTGAAAGCTTTGGGTCAGAGGAAAAACAGGATCTATTACTAAAGAACGGGTCTGTTATTTCGGGGCGTTACCCGCAGTTTGATCGTGAGGTGCAGGATTTCATTCGTGCCGACCCGCTTATTTCACCGCGTCTGGCGCTGGCGGTGGCGCTGCTGGCCGAACGGGCCGGGGGGCCAGTGCCTATCTATCTGGCGCATAGCCTGGGCGGTGGTGCCGAACATTTTCTGCAACGTGGAATATCCGAGGATCTGGCGCAAGGTCACGGCGCGATCATTCTGCGGGTTGGGGGTGATGAACGCTTCCAACTGGAGATTCATTTGCCGGATGGGCAGATCGCAGGAACAACCAATAATCTGAATTATGTTAAAACCATACTAGATCCGGTGCGTCGCCGGAAGATCGTCTATTCCTGCGGTGTTGGAGATTCAGACCCCGTCACACTGCCCGACATTCTCCTTGGGCTCTGCCGTGCCGAGCATGGCGACCGGATTGAGGTCTTGTTCCACGACTTTTTGCCGGTGTCGCCCTCCTACTGCCTGCTAGACCAGGATGGGGTTTATCGCGGTCCGGTTATCGCAAGCCAGACGGATACGGGGCATGTCTCTCGGCGCTCCGATGGGTCTGCGGTCAGTCTGATGGCCTGGCAAAAAAACTGGGGCAAACTGCTGCAAGCGGCACACCGCGTGACCGTGTTCTCCGAGGATAGCAAAACCCAGGTGCTGTCAGCCTATCCCGCGATAGGCGATAGGCTGGTAGTCGCCCCCCATAGCCTGCTGAGCGAGGTGCCGCGCCTTGCCACTCCTGCGCCGGGCCGAACGGTGATCGGGGTTCTGGGCAATATCGGCTATCAGAAAGGTGCGGGCCTTCTGAATGATCTAGGCCGTCGCCTGAACGCACATCCCGACATGTCATTGGTTCTGGTGGGTAATATCGATCCGCAATACCCCCTGCCCCGATCGGTGCCCATTCATGGCGACTACCAGCTTGATCAAATAGGGGATCTGGTGGCGCGCTACGGCATAACCTGCTGGCTGATCCCGTCGATCTGGCCGGAAACCTTTTCCTACACCACGCATGAGGCGCTGGCGACCGGCCTGCCCGTCTATGCCTTTGATATCGGCGCGCAGGGCGATGCCGTGGCTCGCGCGGCCAATGGCCACCCAATTCCTTTTGCACCCGATGCAGATTTGGTTCAGAACATCCTGACCAGTATCAAAAAGCCGCACAGGACCAATCCGTGACCAAAGTTTCTGCTCCCCATTCCCGGCTTCGGGCTGCTGGCGTCGAGGTGTTGTGCCGCAATGGCAGACGTGCCAGCAGCCTGCCCCGCGAGACATTGATTGAAGCCCCTGCCAGCCTGAAATGGACGGAATATGAGCATTCTCTGCATCTGGGGGCCTTTTCCTATCAGGTCTCGGGCTATTGTTTTGGGGCCCGGGTCGGGGGCAATCTAGCTAATCTCGGATACATAAGGAACCTCTGAAAAACCTCGGCAATTTGGTGTGATCTGATAGGCTCGGGTAGAACGAACCTGGAGCCTGCGGATGCCCAAACAGATGACTTTTGCCTCTCTTGCCCATGCCACCAAGAAGAAGGTGACACGGCGAGAG
>NZ_JBTUJH010000086.1:0-95563 GCF_058343375.1 Alterinioella sp. | reverse complement strand
TGCAGGTGATCGCCCTCGGGCCCCACGCCGCGCCCTTCGCGGATCTCCATGGTCATCGAGCGTGACACGTAATCGCGCGGCGCCAGATCCTTGTATTGCGGCGCATAGCGTTCCATGAAGCGTTCGCCCTCGGAATTGGTCAGATAGCCGCCTTCGCCGCGCGCGCCTTCGGTGATCAGACAGCCCGCGCCGTAAATGCCGGTGGGGTGGAACTGCACGAACTCCATATCCTGCAAGGGCAGGCCCGCGCGCGCCACCATGCCACCGCCATCGCCGGTGCAGGTATGGGCCGAGGTGGCGCTGAAATAGGCGCGGCCATAGCCGCCGGTTGCCAGCACCACCATCTTGGCGTTGAAGACATGCAGGGTGCCGTCATCCAGCTTCCAGGCGACGACGCCCTGACATTGGCCATCATCGGACATCAGCAGATCGGTGGCGAAATACTCGATATAGAATTCGGCATTATGTTTCAGCGACTGGCCATAAAGCGTGTGCAGGATGGCATGGCCGGTGCGGTCGGCGGCGGCGCAGGTGCGCTGCACCGGCGGGCCTTCGCCAAATTCGGTGGTGTGGCCGCCAAACGGGCGCTGATAGATCTTGCCATCTTCGGTGCGGCTGAAAGGCACGCCGTAATGTTCCAGCTCATAGACCGCCTTGGGGGCCTCGCGCGCCAGATATTCCATCGCGTCGGTATCGCCCAGCCAGTCTGATCCCTTGACGGTGTCATACATGTGCCATTGCCAATTGTCGGGGCCCATATTCGACAGGCTGGCAGCAATGCCGCCCTGGGCCGCAACGGTGTGGCTGCGGGTCGGGAACACTTTGGTGACACAGGCGGTTTTCAGCCCCTGTTCGGCCATGCCAAGCGTGGCACGCAGCCCGGCACCGCCGGCCCCGATGACAACGACGTCATAGCTGTGATGAATGATTTCGTGCGAAGCGGTCATGAGCGAGATTGCCCCCTGAATGAAATTAGAGCGCGATTAGAGCCAGCGAGATAAGGCCGAGGGCCATCAGACCATAGCTGAGGCAGGCCATCGCCACGATGGCAACCTTGCGCGATACGCCCTGCATGTAATCCTCGATCACCATCTGGATCCCAAGGCGGAAATGGTAAAATCCGACGATCAGCATCAGCGCGGCGGAAACCGCCGGGAAGGGCCGCGAAAGGGCGGCCTGAACTTCGGCATGGGGATTGCCCAGAAGCGGCCCGACCGAGAACAGGAACATCGGAACGATGATCAGCAGCGCCACCGATGTCAGCGTGGTTTTCCAGTGATGATCCGTGCCCGATCTGGCGGACCCCAGTCCTTCGACCTGTTTGCGGTCGGTCAGCATGCCCATGGCTCAGGTTCCCCAGATGGCAATGATGGTCAGGAATGTCAGGGCGAAGGCCCCGATGATGATGCCCCAACTGGATTTGTCGGCGGTATCGGGATCAAAGCCATAGCCCATATCCCAGGCCAGATGCCGGATACCGGCCAGCGCGTGATACCACAGCGCCAGAACCGACAGCGTCATCACGATATCGCCCAGAATCGAGGTCAGCAGCCAGTCGACATAAGCGAAATAGGCTTCGGAGGTGGCGGCGGCCATCAGCCACCACACGATCAGGACCGCGCCGCCAAGCAACGCGACACCGGCGATCCGGTTCAGGATCGACGTCACCATGTTGATCTCGGAGCGGTAGACTTGCAGGTGGGGCGATAGGGGCCGATTGCCCCGGTTTACATCTGCCATGGCGGACACCCTTTCAGGATTGGCTGAACTTGCTATGTCATTTCCCCAATGAATACCCAGTTTTTCGGCTGAGTCACGGGGGGCATTGGCGGAAATTGCCATTTTCCTGGGTCGAAACGCCGCAGAAAGCGGGTTTGTGATCACGGGATTTGGTGGTGTGATCACATAAGTGATGCCACAAAGCCTGCCAACATCACCGCCAGCAGCCCGGCCGCGGAACGCCAGGGCGTGCGCACACCGGTGGCCATTTCCACCCGGTGCGGATAGATCACGCTGGGCACACCGATGATCAGCCCGATCAAAAGCGGGCGCATCTTGATCAGCACCGGATCAGAAGCCTGAATGGCCAGCGCAAAGAGCAGCGCCGAGACGCCGCTTGCCATCAGCCCCGCCCCCAGAACCCGGCACAGCGAAGTCATCACATGCTCCAGACCCGGACTGAGAGAAATACCCTCTTTTTCAAGGATCTCGCGGTGATGGGAGGCGGGCACGCTGCCAAAGAGATAAATCGCGGCAACAACGAGCGTGCCAAAGGCGGCAAGCCCGTAAAGCGTCAGGGAAAGGGACATCATCGGTAGGGGCTCCGCGTTGTTTTACGGCACCGTAACCCGATTGTGGCGCAGGTCAAACCGGCATCAAGACCCAGTAATCAAGATCGAGCAGAACATGTTGCAGATATTTACCACCCGCATCTTTCAACTGTCCCGGCGCGCCCCCCTTGCAGGCCACAAGCCGCAACCGCAGCGCACCAACCCCCGGCGCGGGCGTTTCGGCCCTGTCCAGCACCTCGGACCACGCCTTGACGGTATCGCCCGCAAAACAGGGATTGGCATGGGCACCGGCGTTGATGCCGGCGATGATCTGGGCATTGGCAAGGCCATTGAAGGATAGCGCGCGGGCCATCGAAATCACATGCCCGCCATAGATCAGGCGCTGGCCATCGGGGCGAAAGGTGGCGTCGAAATGCACCTTGGCGGTGTTCTGCCAGAGGCGCGTGGCCAGCATATGTTCGGCCTCCTCCATGGTAACGCCGTCGACATGGTCGATAATCTCGCCCACCGCGTAATCGGCCCATCGGTGCGGATCGCCCGCCAGGGCGAAATCGTAACGACGAAAATCAAGCCCCTCGGGGATCACCAGATCATCGGCCGGAACCACCTCTGCCAGATCCGGGATCACGGTTTCGGGCGCGGGCGCGTCCAGATCACGTTTGCGCACCATGACCCAACGCACGTAATCCAGCACCACTTCGCCGCGCTGGTTCAGCCCTTCCGTGCGGACATAGACCACGCCGGTCCTGCCGTTGGAGTTCTGTTTCAGCCCGATGACCTCGGACACGGATCGCAGCGTATCGCCGGGATAGACAGGTATCCGAAACCGCCCCTCGGCATAGCCCAGATTGGCGACGGCATTGCGCGACAGATCCGGCACGGTCTTGCCGAACACCACGTGAAACGCAGCCAGATCGTCCATCGGCGACGCGGGCAAGCCGCAGGCGCGGGCAAATTCATCCGAGGAATGCAGCGCGTGGCGGGCCGGATAAAGCGCATGATACAGGGCGCGCTCACCCCCCGATATGGTGCGCGGCACCGCGTGTTCGATCCGCTGACCAAGGCGGTAGTCTTCAAAGAAATTGCCGGGGTTGGTTTTGGCCATGAGATTAATGCGCCCCCCGCCTGGTATCGGGTGAATTGATGCCCGCCCTGTTGGCAATTCGGTCGCGTTTCACCAAGGTTACCCGAACGGCCACGGGCCGATCCAATTATGGATGAAGCCGATCACGCCCATCAGCACGACCGCGCCCACCAGCGCGATGATATTGCCGCGCATCGACGTGCCCTGACGCGGCTCCCAGACCGGCTCGGCGCGGTTGATCACGATGACCTGTGCCACCGCCCAGGCCAAAAGCCCGCCAAACAGGATGATCGAGGCCAGATCGCCATTGACCAGCAAATGCGACACCGCCCAGGCCTTCATGCCGATCAGCATCGGGTGGCGGATGTTTTTTACCAAAGCGGCCTTGGTATCGCCGGCCGCGAAGAAAAACAGCGCAACCAGCATCAACAGATTGTTGACCGAGGTCAGGAACGCGGGCGGCTGCCAGATCGCGATGAATTCCATGCCGCCATAGCCTTTGACCATCAATATGATGGACCCGACCAACAGCAGAGCAATCACGGCTTTTCCCGCCTTGCCCATCCGCGCACGCGCATCCGGCGCAAGGCGTTTGAAAAAATGCGCCCCGGCCCAAAGGGCGAGACCAGCGAGGAGGAGAAGGAGAGACATCAGGCGGTTTCCAGTTCTGCGATTGCGGCTGCTTTTGCCAAGGTGGCCCTGGCGGTGGCAACATGCAAGTTCTCTACAATCTTGCCATCGACAACGGCAACCCCCTGCCCTGCGGCCTCGGCCAATTCGAACGCGGCGATCTGGCGGCGGGCCAGGTCGATCTCTGCCGCGCTTGGGGCGAATGCGGCATTGGCGATGGCGACCTGCGCCGGATGGATCAGCGTCTTGCCGTCAAAGCCCATGTCGCGGCCCTGGTCGCATTCGGCGCGCAGGCCATCTTCGTCGCGGAAGGCATTATAGACACCATCGACAATCACGATGCCATGCGCCTTGGCTGCCAGCAGGCACGCCCCAAGCCCCGCCATCATCGGCAGCCGGTCGGGACGAAACCGCGTGTTCATATCCTTGGCCAGGTCATTGGTGCCCATCACAAAGCCCTGCAATTGCGGATGTGCGGCGATGGCGGCGGCGTTCAGCACCCCGCGCGGGGTTTCCATCATCGCCCAGATCGGTTTGTCGCCGATAAGGGCGGCGAGAGCATCCAGTTGGGCCGCCGTCTCGACCTTGGGCAGCAGCACCGCATCGCAATTCATCAAGGCGGCGGCCCGGGCATCGGCCGCGCCCCATTCAGTATCCAGCCCGTTAATGCGCACAATCCGCACCCGGTTGCCAAAGCCGCCATCAGCCAGCGTATCCGTCAGCACCGCGCGCGCATTCACCTTTTCCTCGACCGCAACGGCATCTTCGAGATCAAAGATGATGGCATCGACAGGCAGGCCGCGCGCCTTGTCCAGCGCGCGCGCCTTCGACGCAGGGATATAGAGAACAGAGCGATACGGGCGGGCGGCCTGATCCATCGGGGCGGTCCTGTTGCTGGCAAGGTCGGGGGCAAAGAACACAAAGAGCGCTGCGAACGCAAGTTCCGTTTCGCCGCAGCGTAGCGAAATATTCTTGCGCGATCACAGCTGCGCCGCGGAAGGTGAGAAAGGGTTATTCGCGCTTTAACCGAATTTTTGGTATTTTGGAGCCATAGTCGGAGATGATCCGTCACCAGGACGGGCCCGACAGGAAAACGGGGGGCGAGCTGCGGGGCGGATCCGTCGCATGACCCTTCGGATACCGCTGTCGCCTGTTCTGCCCTCATGCAATTGAAAGGCAGGACTATGACCAAGGCACATGCATTTATCGGCGGGGCTCTTGCCCTTCTGACCACCCTGAACGCCGCCCAGGCCCAGACAACCCGCACCATCTGTGGCGACCGCGATCAGATCGTTGAAACGCTGACCGGCCGGTTTGGCGAGACCCCGCAAAGCTGGGGGATGGGACCGAATAATCGCATCGTAGAGGTGTTCGCCTCGGAAGAAACCGGCACCTGGACCATCACCATTACCGCGCCCAATGGCACGACCTGCCTGGTTGCGGCAGGCCGGTTCTGGGAAAATCTGCTGCCGCTTCCGGCTGGTGAGCCGCTCTGAATCGCGCGCGAGATGCCGGAAACCCCCTCTCGGCATACAATAGTATACACTATTCCACGCCCTTGGCGCAGGAAAAAGAATTAGGTTTCAACCACCTGGCAGGTTCTGCGCCGGTCGATCCCCCGTCATGGGCTTTCCGCCGCGCCGCATGACCCTTGCGCAGACCGGCATCTGGCGCTAGGCCACGCTCCAACATCAACCGAGCTTGGAGACTTTCTCTCATGGCCAGACCCAAGATCGCCCTTATCGGCGCAGGACAGATCGGCGGAACGCTCGCTCATCTGGTAGCACTCAAGGAACTGGGCGATGTCGTCCTGTTCGACATTGCGGATGGCGTGCCGCAGGGCAAGGCGCTGGATATTGCCGAATCCGGCCCGTCCGAAGGCTTTGACGCCAATCTCAAAGGCACCACCGATTACGCCGATATCGCGGGGGCCGATGTGATCGTGGTCACCGCAGGCGTGCCCCGCAAACCGGGCATGAGCCGCGATGACCTGCTCGGCATCAACCTGAAAGTCATGAAATCGGTGGGCCAGGGCATCGCCGCCAATGCGCCCGATGCCTTTGTGATCTGCATCACCAATCCGCTGGATGCGATGGTCTGGGCGCTGCGTGAATACTCCGGCCTGCCGCATGCCAAGGTCGTCGGCATGGCGGGCATTCTGGACTCTGCCCGGTTCCGCCACTTTCTGGCCGAGGAATTCGGCGTCTCGATGCGCGATGTGACGGCCTTCGTTCTGGGCGGCCATGGCGACACCATGGTGCCGTCAGTGCGCTATTCCACCGTTGGCGGCATCCCATTGCCCGATCTGGTCGAAATGGGTTGGACCACGCAGGAAAAACTGGACGCGATCGTGCAGCGCACCCGCGATGGCGGGGCCGAGATTGTCGGCCTGCTGAAAACCGGATCTGCCTATTACGCACCGGCGACCGCCGCCATCGAAATGGCCGAGGCCTTTCTGAAAGACCAAAAGCGCGTGCTGCCCTGCGCGGCCTATTGCGACGGTCAGTTCGGCCTTGATGGCATGTATGTCGGCGTGCCCACCATCATCGGTGCCGGCGGGATCGAGCGTATTGTCGAGGTCAAACTATCCAAGAGCGAGCAGGCCGGCTTCATCAAATCGGTCGAGGCTGTGAAAGGCCTGGTCGCGGCCTGCAAAGCCATCGACGAGAGCCTGAAATAGGCAATATTCGCACGCTCGGAACTGGGGCCGGAGGACATCCTCCGGCCCTTTCTATTGGGCGCGGTTTGTGGGGAAAGATGCCATGTCCGGCCCGCCAGTCCTGCTTCAAACCGGCCACCGAAGATCCCGAACCCTGATACCGCAAACATGATTCGCAACACATCTTTTGCCTGTCGCCATTCCGGTTGCCTATTTGTGATCACAGTTTTTATTCGTGTGATCACAAATTCGCGCTTTTCCCGCCAAACAGCCCGACTGCGGCAGAATGCCGTTTCTTTACAAGGGAGTTTTGTGTTTAGTCGGGCCAACCGAAAGCAATACGGGACAGTTTCATGAACATTCATGAATACCAGGCGAAAGCTCTGCTTCGCCAATATGGCGCCCCGGTCAGTGATGGCCGCGTGGTTCTGAAAGCCGAAGACGCCAAGACAGCCGCAGGCGAAATGGACGGCCCCCTTTGGGTGGTCAAGGCCCAGATCCATGCCGGTGGACGCGGCAAGGGCAGCTTCAAGGAGGCCGATGCCGGCGAAAAGGGCGGCGTGCGCCTGACCAAATCGGTGGAAGAAGCCGCCAATGAGGCCAAGAAGATGCTGGGCCGCACCCTTGTGACCCACCAGACCGGCCCGGCCGGCAAACAGGTCAACCGGATCTATATCGAAGACGGATCGGGCATCGAGACCGAGATGTATCTGGCACTGCTGGTCGATCGCCAGACCAGCCGGATCTCGTTTGTCTGCTCGACCGAAGGCGGCATGGATATCGAGGAAGTGGCCGCGGCGACCCCCGAAAAGATCCTGTCCTTCAGCGTTGATCCCGCCACCGGATATCAGGGTTTCCACGGGCGCCGCATTGCCTTTGCCCTGGGTCTGAATGGGGGCCAGGTCAAACAATGCGTCAAACTGATGGGCCAGCTTTACCAGGCCTTCACCGAGAAGGACATGGAAATGCTGGAGATCAATCCGCTTATCGTGACCGATGGCGGTGATCTGAAAGTGCTCGATGCCAAGGTAAGCTTCGATGACAATGCCATCTACCGCCATGCCGATGTGGCCGCCCTGCGCGACGAGACCGAGGAAGACCCCAAGGAACTGGCCGCGTCCAAGTTCGATCTGAACTATATCGCGCTGGATGGTGAGATCGGCTGCATGGTGAACGGTGCCGGGCTGGCGATGGCGACGATGGATATCATCAAGCTCTATGGCTCGGAGCCTGCCAACTTTCTCGATGTCGGCGGCGGTGCCACCAAGGAAAAGGTGACCGAAGCCTTCAAGATCATCACCTCCGACCCGCAGGTGAAGGGCATTCTGGTCAACATCTTCGGCGGCATCATGCGCTGTGACATCATCGCCGAGGGCGTGGTGTCGGCGGTCAAGGAAGTGGGCCTGAAAGTGCCGCTGGTGGTGCGGCTGGAAGGCACCAATGTGGAAAAGGGCAAGGAGATCATCAACAGCTCCGGGCTTGGCGTGATCGCGGCCGATGATCTGAAAGACGGGGCCGAGAAAATTGTGGCGGCGGTAAAGGGGTAACGGTCGATGCATTGGGCTGCGGGCCGCTTGCGCGCGCCGCAGCCGCAACAGCATGGCCAGGGCCGTGGCACGCGAAACCAAACCGAAAGGGAGACAGCCATGACTGCCATCATGAAAATCACCATCGCAAGCGTCGCGATCCTCAGCCTGGCGGGCTGTGCGCGCAGCGTTTTGCCCAATCGCGGCCACTCGTTCTTTCCGCCCATCTCAACAACTCAGATAGAGCGGGAGCTGGACCGGCCGGGGCATCCCGGTGTCATCCTGAACGGGCAGAGCGTTTATTCCAATCGCCAATTCTGATGGCCACGGACTGAGGAAACGGAAACTGCAGGTGAAACGATCCCTCGTTTTCAGATCGGTCCGCCACAGTTTCGACATAGCGGCTTTATCCGGGCTTCTCGCCGACCCGGTCAGCCTTGCGACATTCAACAATGTGGAGCGGCTGCCGCCGCCCGCCGACCAAACCAGAAAAGAGGGACAGGCAACATGGCCGTACTCGTCAACGAAAACACCAAGGTTATCTGTCAGGGCTTCACCGGCTCTCAGGGCACTTTTCATTCCGAACAGGCCATCGCCTATGGCACGCAGATGGTTGGCGGCGTGACGCCGGGCAAGGGCGGGCAGACGCATCTGGATCTGCCGGTGTTCAACTCGGTCCATGAAGCGCGCGCCGTGACCGGGGCCAATGCTTCGGTAATCTACGTGCCGCCGCCCTTTGCCGCCGATTCCATCCTTGAGGCCATCGATGCCGAGATGGAGCTGATCTGCTGCATCACCGAAGGCATCCCGGTGCTCGATATGATGAAGGTAAAGCGGGCGCTGGAAGGCTCCAGTTCGCGCCTTGTCGGTCCCAACTGCCCCGGCATCATCACCCCCGGGGCCTGCAAGATCGGCATCATGCCCGGCCATATCCACAAGCGGGGATCGGTCGGTGTCGTCAGCCGGTCGGGCACGCTGACCTATGAGGCGGTCAAACAGACATCCGATATCGGCCTGGGCCAGTCCACCGCCGTGGGCATCGGTGGCGACCCCATAAAGGGGACCGAACATATCGACGTGCTGGAGATGTTCCTGGCCGATCCCGAAACCCATTCGATCATCATGATCGGCGAGATTGGCGGCTCGGCGGAAGAAGACGCCGCCCAGTTCCTGGCCGATGAGCGCAAAAAGGGCCGCTGGAAGCCCACCGCCGGGTTCATCGCCGGGCGCACCGCGCCGCCGGGTCGTCGCATGGGCCATGCCGGTGCCATCGTGGCCGGTGGCAAGGGCGGTGCCGAAGACAAGATCGAGGCCATGCAGGCCGCCGGTATCGTCGTGGCCGAAAGCCCCGCCGGTCTGGGGGAGGCTGTGCTGAAGGCGATTGGGTAACGGCCCCTGCCGGCACCCCAGGAAAAAATCTGGCGCAAGGGCCCCTTGCGCCAGGTTGCGAAGCGAAAACGCCACGGAGGCACCCTGCCCATGCGACCCGCGCTGACAGCTGTCTGGATAGCCACCATGGCCGCCATTGCCGTGCCCCTGCCCGCGGCCGCGCAAGGGGCCGTCATGTCACCGCTTGCCGACGCGATGGCCGCAATGCAAGACAACGCGGCGCAATCCCTTATCCGCCTGCAAGACCGGCTGGACCGCGACCGGATAACGATCTGGCAAGGCGCGGATGGCTGGTTGTTGCAGTTTCGGGCCATCATGTCCGGGCGCGGTGAAATGGCCATCTGCACTTTGATCCCGGGCGAAGGCTCTGCCGATATCAACGCCGAACTGCGTGACATGGTCGCGCTGCTGCCGCCCGTGGCGATGCCGGTTGGCCGGGCCTGGATACTCAGCACCGGCCAGCCGCTGGAGCGTGGCACCCGCCGTTTCGGGATCTCGTTTCACCTGCCCGATATCGGGCTGAACGGGGCCGCAGCGGTGCCCTCGCTGACCCTTCCATATGAAGAACTCAGGATATGATGCGATGGTTTTTCCCTGCCCCGAACACCGCCACGCCCCCCGCCTTCCTTTTGGTCCCAACCCGTAAGAGGAATTACCGATGACCGACCAAAGCCCCAATGACGCGTTGCAATCCTCCAGCTTTTTGCAAGGCCACAATGCCGAATATCTGGAGCAGCTCTACGCCCAATACGCCAATGATCCGGGCGCGGTTGATGCCGCATGGGCCGCGTTTTTCCAAAGCCTGGGTGATGCGGAACTGGATGTGAAGGCCGAGGCCACGGGCCCCAGTTGGGCGCGCAGTGACTGGCCGCTGCAGCCCGATGATGATCTGACCAACGCCTTGACCGGGGATTGGCCGGAATCAGCCCCGGCAGAGGCCGACGCCGCCGCCAGGAAGATCACCGATAAGGCCGCGGAAAAAGGTGTTTCGATCTCCGACGAGGCTCTGAAACGCGCCGTTCTGGACAGTTTGCGCGCGCTGATGCTGATCCGGGCCTACCGGATCCGGGGCCATCTGGTGGCCGATCTGGACCCGTTGGGCATGCGCGATAACAAGCAGCACCCGGAACTGGACCCGGCCAGCTATGGCTTTGTCGAGGCCGATATGGACCGGCCCATTTTCATCGATCTGGTGCTTGGGCTTCAGGTCGCCTCGATGCGGCAGATCCTGGAGATCGTGAAACGCACCTATTGCGGCACATTCGCGCTGCAATACATGCATATTTCCAACCCCGAAGAAGCTGGCTGGCTGAAGGAACGCATCGAAGGGTTCGACAAGGAAATCAAATTCACCCGTGAAGGGCGCAAGGCGATCCTGAACAAGCTGGTCGAGGCCGAAGGGTTCGAGAAATTCCTGCATGTCAAATACATGGGCACCAAGCGTTTCGGGCTGGACGGGGCCGAGGCGCTGATACCGGCGATGGAGCAGATCATCAAGCGCGGCGGCGCGCTTGGCGTGCGCGATATCGTTGTCGGGATGCCGCATCGCGGGCGTCTTTCGGTGCTGGCCAATGTGATGGCCAAACCCTACCGCGCGATTTTCAACGAATTTCAGGGCGGCAGCTTCAAGCCCGAGGATGTCGATGGTTCGGGCGATGTGAAATACCATCTGGGGGCCTCCAGCGACCGCAGCTTTGATGGCAATTCCGTCCATCTCAGCCTGACGGCCAATCCAAGCCACCTTGAGGCGGTGAACCCCGTGGTCATCGGCAAGGTTCGCGCCAAGCAGGACCAGATCAAGGATCCGGACCGCACTTCGGTTCTTGCGGTGTTGCTGCATGGCGATGCGGCCTTTGCCGGTCAGGGTGTGGTTGCCGAGGGCTTTGGCCTCAGCGGTCTGCGCGGCCACCGGACCGGCGGCACCATGCATATCATCGTCAACAATCAGATCGGCTTTACCACCGCGCCGCATTTCAGCCGGTCCAGCCCCTACCCCACCGATATTGCGCTGATGGTCGAAGCGCCGATTTTCCACGTCAATGGTGACGATCCCGAGGCCGTGGTGCACGCCGCCAAGGTCGCCACCGAGTTTCGCCAGAAATTTCACAAGGATGTGGTGCTCGATATCTTCTGCTACCGCCGGTTCGGTCACAACGAGGGCGACGAGCCCATGTTCACCAACCCGATCATGTATAAGAAAATCAAGACGCAGAAGACAACGCTACAGCTTTACACCGAACGCCTGGTGCGCGACGGGCTGATCCCCGAGGGCGAGATCGAGGATATGAAGGCTGCTTTCCAGGCCCATCTGCACGAGGAATTCGAGGCCGGCAAGGATTTCAAGCCCAACAAGGCCGATTGGCTGGATGGCCGCTGGTCGCATCTGGATCGCAACAAGGGCGAATATGAGCGTGGCAAGACCTCGATCAGCCCCGAAACCTTCGCCGAGGTCAGCGCCGCCCTGACCCGCGCGCCCGAAGGGTTCAACCTGCACAAGACGGTAGCCCGTCTGTTGGAAACGAAAAAAGCCATGGTCGAAAGCGGCACCGGCTTTGACTGGGCCACGGCCGAAGCGCTGGCTTTCGGCAGCCTGCTGACCGAGGGCTATCCGGTGCGCCTGTCAGGCCAGGACAGCACCCGCGGCACCTTCAGCCAGCGCCATTCCGGCCTGGTCGATCAGGACACCGAGGAACGCTACTACCCGCTGAACCATATCCGCGAAGGACAATCGCATTTTGAGGTCATCGATTCGATGCTGTCGGAATACGCGGTTCTGGGCTTTGAATATGGGTACAGCCTGGCCGAACCCAATGCATTGGTGCTGTGGGAGGCGCAGTTTGGCGATTTCGCCAATGGCGCGCAGATTATGTTCGATCAGTTCATTTCCTCGGGCGAACGCAAATGGCTGCGCATGTCGGGGCTGGTGATGCTGCTGCCACACGGGTTCGAGGGGCAAGGGCCGGAACACAGTTCGGCCCGGCTGGAGCGGTTCCTGCAAATGTGCGCCGAGGATAACTGGATCGTTGCAAACTGCACCACCCCGGCAAATTATTTCCATATCCTGCGCCGCCAGATCCACCGCGATTTCCGCAAGCCTTTGGTGCTGATGACGCCGAAATCATTGCTCAGGCATAAGATGGCGGTGTCCGATACAGCCGATTTCATCACCGGATCCAGCTTTCACCGCTGCCTGTGGGATGACGCCCAGAAAGGCAATTCCGATACCGAACTGGTCGCCGATGACAAGATCAGGCGCGTGGTGATGTGTTCGGGCAAGGTCTATTATGACCTGCTGGAAGAACGCGACGCGCGCGGCATCACCGATATCTATCTGCTGCGGCTGGAACAGTTCTATCCGTTCCCGGCGCTGGCGCTGGTCAAGGAACTGGAACGCTTCAAGGGGGCGCAGATTGTCTGGTGCCAGGAAGAGCCCAAGAACCAGGGCGGCTGGAACTTCGTCGAGCCTAATATCGAATGGGTTCTGACCCGGATCGGTGCCAAACATACGCGCCCCATCTATGTCGGGCGCAATGCCTCCGCCTCGCCCGCCACCGGCCTCGCCTCCATGCACAAAGCACAGCAAGCAGCACTCGTGAACGATGCGCTTACGATCGAAGGGAACTGAATCATGTCCGTAGAAGTCCGCGTGCCCACTTTGGGTGAAAGTGTTACCGAAGCAACGATTGCCACCTGGTTCAAGAAACCCGGCGATGCGGTGGCGGTTGATGAGATGCTCTGCGAGCTGGAAACCGACAAGGTGACGGTCGAAGTTCCCTCGCCCGCGGCTGGCACATTGGCCGAGATCGTCGCCGCCGAAGGCGAAACCGTGGGTGTGAACGCGCTGCTGGCGACGCTGAATGCCGGTGACGCTGCTGCTGCGGCCCCTGCCGAAAAAGTGGCCCCTGCGGCTGAGCCGGCCCCCGCGCCTGTTGGCAACGCAATTGACGTGATGGTGCCCACCCTTGGCGAAAGCGTCACCGAGGCCACCGTCAGCACCTGGTTCAAGAATATAGGCGACACGGTCGCGCGCGATGAAATGCTGTGTGAGTTGGAGACCGACAAGGTCTCGGTCGAGGTTCCGGCCCCCGCCGCGGGTGTTCTGACCGAGATTCTGGCCCCTGAGGGCAGCACGGTCGAGGCCTCCGCCAAACTGGCCGTGATCGGCGGCAGCATTGCGGCACCCGCGGCCCCGTTCGCGCCGACACCGGCCCAGACACCGGCACTGGCCCAGACTTCAGGCGCAAAGGATGTTGAAAACGCCCCCTCTGCCAACAAGTTGATGGCCGAAAAAGGCATCGACCCGGCCCGGATTCAGGGCTCGGGCCGCGATGGCCGGATCATGAAGGAAGATGTGATGAAGGCCAGCCCCACCCCGGCACCCGCGCCCGCCGCTGCCGCGCCGCGCGCACCGGTGGCAGCCGAGGATGCAACCCGCGAGGAACGGGTCAAGATGACCCGCCTGCGCCAGACCATCGCCCGCCGCCTGAAAGACGCCCAGAACGCCGCCGCGATCCTGACCACCTATAACGAGGCGGACATGACCGAGGTGATGGCACTGCGGAACACCTACAAGGAGGCATTCGAGAAAAAGCACGGCGTGCGCATGGGCTTCATGTCCTTCTTCACCAAGGCCTGCTGCCACGCGCTGAAGGAAGTGCCCGAGGTCAATGCCGAGATCGACGGCACCGATATTGTCTATAAGAACTTCGTTCATATGGGCGTGGCTGCGGGCACACCGCAGGGGCTGGTGGTGCCGGTCATCCGCAACGCCGATCAGATGAGCTTTGCCGAGATCGAAAAAGCAATTGCCGAGAAGGGTCGCCGGGCGCGCGATGGCAAGCTCTCCATGGCCGAGATGCAGGGCGGCACCTTTACGATTTCCAACGGCGGTGTCTATGGTTCACTGATGTCCTCGCCGATCCTGAACCCTCCGCAATCGGGCATTTTGGGCATGCACAAGATCCAGGACCGCGCGATGGTGGTCAACGGCGAGATCGTGATCCGCCCGATGATGTATCTGGCATTGAGCTATGATCACCGCATCGTTGATGGCAAAGGTGCCGTGACCTTCCTGGTGCGGGTCAAGGAAGCGCTGGAAGACCCGCGGCGGTTGTTGGTGGATTTGTAAAGGCTTGCCACGGGGCGAAGAATTTTCCCGAAAATTCTTCCGCCCCGAAAAATCTTCAGGAAGATTTTTCCTGCAAGCGCCCGCCCAATCCACCGGCGGGCGCTTTCATTTCCCCCGGTTTCTCCTTTTCGTCCTCCTGCCATCCGGATGGGTTTCGTCACAGGTCGGGGCCAGCGCTGTCTCTTTGTGATCACAAAAACTACGTCGCAAAAAAATTCGCCCGAAAAACCACATGTCTTTTGTCGCAGTTTTCCGAAACCGGTTGACCCAGATCACGGCAACGCCCATTCCTTTGGGAAATCGGCCAAAATCCGACCCAAAGGAGACATCCAGAATGGCAAGCTATGACGTCATCATCATCGGTGCCGGCCCCGGCGGCTATGTCTGCGCCATCCGCTGCGCGCAACTGGGCCTGAAAACGGCCGTGGTCGAGGGGCGCGACACCCTTGGCGGCACCTGCCTGAATATCGGCTGCATCCCATCCAAGGCACTGCTGCATGCCAGCCATATGCTGCATGAGGCCGAGCATAATTTTGCCAAGATGGGCCTCAAGGGAAAATCACCCTCGGTCGATTGGCCGACGATGCTGGCCTATAAGGATGACGTCATCGGCCAGAACACCAAGGGCATTGAATTTCTGTTCAAGAAGAACAAGATCGACTGGCTGAAAGGCTGGGGGTCGATCCCTGCGCCCGGCAAGGTCAAGGTCGGCAATGATGTTCATGACGCGAAGAACATCATCATCGCATCCGGGTCCGAACCGACCGCGCTGCCTGGTGTCGAGATCGATGAAAAGATCGTCGTAACCTCCGAGGGCGCGCTCAGCCTCTCCAAAACGCCCCGCAAGATGGTGGTTATTGGCGCAGGCGTGATCGGGCTGGAACTGGGCTCGGTCTATGCCCGTCTGGGGGCCGAGGTTACAGTGATCGAGTATCTCAACGCGATCACGCCCGGCATGGATGCCGATGTCGCCAAGACCTTCCAGCGCATTCTGAAGAAACAGGGGCTGAAATTCATCATGGGGGCAGCGGTTCAAAGCGTCGAGGCGCTGAAAACCAAGGCCAAGGTGAATTACAAGCTGCGCAAGGATGACAGCGTTCATCAGGTGGATGCCGATGTGGTTCTGGTCGCCACCGGCCGCAAGCCTTTCGTCGACGGTCTGGGGCTGGAAGCGCTTGGCGTCGAAATGACCGACCGCGGCCAGATCCGGACCAATGCCCAATGGGCCACCAACATCAAAGGCATCCACGCCATCGGCGATGCCATCACCGGCCCGATGCTGGCCCACAAGGCCGAGGATGAGGGCATGGCCATGGCGGAGATTCTGGCGGGCAAACATGGCCATGTCAATTATGGCGTCATTCCCGGCGTCATCTACACCACACCCGAGGTGGCGACCGTCGGCAAGACCGAGGAATCCCTGAAAGAAGAGGGCCGCGCCTACAAGGTCGGAAAATTTTCCTTCATGGGCAATGCCCGCGCCAAGGCGATCCATCAGGGCGAGGGCTTCGTCAAGATCCTGGCCGACAAGGACACGGATCGCATTCTGGGCGCACATATCATCGGCCCCGCCGCGGGCGAGCTGATCCATGAGGTCTGCGTGGCGATGGAATTCGGAGCCTCAGCGCAGGATCTGGCCCTGACCTGCCACGCCCACCCGACCTGTTCCGAGGCCGTGCGCGAAGCCGCGCTTGCCTGCGGCGATGGCGCGATCCATGCCTGAGACAAAAGCGTTGCGCGTCACCAAAACGTGGCGCGAAAACTATGATCCGGCGCTTGCGATACGCGCAGGCGACACCGTCACGCCGGGGCGCAAGAGCGACGAATACCCCGGTTGGCAATGGGTCGAAAACCCGCAGATATCCTGACGGGCACCCGCAAGGACGCGAAGGCTGGCTCCCCACCACCCATATCGAAAAGACCTGATCTTTCATCTTGGCGAAAATACCTCGGGGGGTTTGGGGGGCTGGCCCCCCAACCGGTCGGCGCGGCAAAGCCCGCGTCGACCCCCAGAGCACTTCTCAGAAAACATGAACCACTTAACGCTGCCTGAAATCCAAGATTTCAACACGTTAAGCAATGCACCCTGTCTCAGGCATTGGCCAGAAGTGCCTTAGCCCGCCATCAGACGCAACCCTTGCGTGACATCGGCCCGCACCGCCAGACGCAACCCCGGTTCATCGCCCGCCTTCAGCGCCGCCAGAATCAGACGGTGATGACGCGGCGGCTCGGTCCGCCGCAACCGCCCGTAAAGCGCCCGCATCGTCGGGCCCATCTGCAACCAGACAGTTTCCGCCAGTGCCAGCATCGCCGGGGCTTGCGCGCGCAGATACAACGCCCGGTGAAACTCCAGATTGGCCCGGATATAGCCAACCGCATCGCGCTTTGCAACGGCCTCGGCCACGCCGTTATTGATTGTATCAAGCCGCTCCAGCAGGGCGATATGCGCCCGTGGCAGGGCGCGGGCCGCCAGCTCCGGCTCCAGCAGCGCGCGAATGGCCGCCAGTTCCTCGATCCGGTCATTGCTCAGTTCCGGCGTCGCCACCCGGCCCGATGAGGACAATGACAGCGCACCCTCGCTGACCAGCCGCCGCACCGCCTCGCGCGCGGGCGTCATCGAGACCCCGTATTCCTTGCCGATGCCCCGCAGGGTCAGCGCTTTTCCGGGCGCAATCTCGCCATGCATGATCCGGGCGCGCAGCGCGCGAAAGACACGATCATGCGCCACCTGGACGGCACCGGTTTCACTGGGGCGTTGGGTCAGCAACATGGTGCCCACGTGATCACAAGCACGATCTCAGGGCAAGCTGTCGAAGCGCCACGCCTGTAACGCGCTGCCATGGGTCTTCAACCAGCGGCGTGGGGCCTGGTAGCCCGGGCAAAGTCGCGCGCAAGCAGCCCAGAACGCGGGAGAATGGTTCATTTCGACCAGATGTGCCATCTCATGGGCGGCAACATAATCCAGCACCTCGGGCGGGGCCATGATCAGCCGCCAGGAAAACATCAGATCGCCGCGGCTCGAACAACTGCCCCAGCGCGACCGGGTATCGCGCAGCGTGATCCGGCCAAACGGGCGGCCAAGCCGGCCTGCGTGGTGATCGCAGCGTGCAACCAGCGCCTCGCGCGCCATCGCTTTGAGCAGCGTCGCCAGCAGGGGCCCGCAACGGCCATTTTCCGGCATCAGGATCTGCCCCTCGCGAAATCGCGCCACACGACCCGGCCCGGCCACGATCGGGCGATCCACGCCCAAGAGTGGAAACTCAGCCCCGATGGCGGGGCGCTGCATCTCGGGCGCAGCATCCAGATGTTTGCGCACCCACCCGGCCCGTTCGGTCAGAAACTCCAGCGCCTCCCTTTCCCGCGCCTGCGCGGGCATCGACAGGCTGACCATGCGCGATGATTTCGAGACACGAAGCGTAAACCGACGCGCCCGAGGGTGTCGTTTCAGGGCCACCTCGATCGGCGGATCGCCCGCCAGAATATGGAATTTCATGGCCATGTGCCTGCTTCTGCCCTGATTGGCGCCCCGCCCTTCACGGAAAGGCTTTGACAGCCCCCGAACATTGTGTCAGGTGCCGCATTCACTCGATAGCGATGATTGAAGGAGGTGTCATGCCCAAAGAAGAATGGGGCGTAAAGCGGGTCTGCCCGACCACCGGAAAACGGTTTTTCGATCTCAACAAAACACCCGTTGTCAGCCCGTATTCCGGCGAAGTGGTGAATATCGACACCGGCAAGGGATCGCGCACCCTGGTGGCTGACAAGCCCGACAAGGCGGCGACCAAAGCCAAGGCCAAACCCGCTGATGACGACGCGGTTGTCGAAAAAGTGGAACCTGTCGTTGAAGAAGATATCGATCTGGACGATGATCTGCTGGATGACGATGATGACGACACTGTCGCGCTGGACGATATTGCCGATGTCGCCGCCGATGACGACGACAGCTAGGGTCAGGACCCTGATCGGCGCGGGCGCGAACACGCCCGCGCGTCTTTATGTGGATTGATCGGAATCGGCCCGGTCTGGCTATGCTTGGTCCAACCCGACCGGATGAATTCGGATCGGGACCCCTGGCGAGCTGCAATGTCGATCCGGGGCATCCTTGCCAAAATCGGCTTTTGTATTCCCGGTCTTTTCCTGTTCCTCCAATTCCCCCACCCGCCCCGCGCCGATTTTCTGCGCGAAGGGCCGGAGGGAAGGGCCGGAGGGAAAGGCTGGGCCGCGAACGACAATGCCCATGGGCTACCGGAACATGATGATCGGTGTCACGGGCGCGGTCCGGGTTTCGAACAGTTCCAAGCCCCCTTCACGACACTGAGTGAAACACGCCTTGTCCAGGGGTAGTGGATATGGCCAATGAAGTCGCGGGCAGCACCCGTCGATGGGGGCTTGAACCCGGTCGGGGCCGGGATCGGTTGCGCGCCGGCTGCCTGGGGCCCGGACCCATTGAGCCTCGGGGCCGATACAGAGCAGAATTGCCGCGCTGCGCCGGGCCGGGAAATTGGGTCGGCACAGGCAGTTTTTCCGCTTGATCTGCCCCGCGCAACCACCTAAACCGCCCCTACATTCGCATCGGCGGATGTAGATGGGGCCTTAGCTCAGCTGGGAGAGCGCCTGCATGGCATGCAGGAGGTCAGCGGTTCGATCCCGCTAGGCTCCACCAATCTTTTCCAGATCATTGCGAAAGTCGCGAAATTCGGCTTCCGGGCGGCATCGCGTCGATCAAGTCGGGCCGTCTCAGGCTGACCCGACCGGTCCACATGTCACAATTCTGTCATTGGCCGGATGCGGCCAGCAAGATTAACGCTTGAGGCTCCAGCCGGTGGAAGGCCCACCATGGGCGCGAACAATCAATGGGCGGTTCTCGATGGACATTACGATGCAAACGCTGCTGCTTGCCTTTGGCCTTGGCTTGCTGGGGTTCGTTGAGCCCTGCACGATCGGGGCCCATATGCTTTTCCTTGGTGGCCAAAGGGGCCGACCGATAAGCGCACGTCTTGGCGCGGCATCGGTCTTTTTGCTGGCCAGGCTCGTCGTGATGGGCGGGTTCGGTGGTCTGATCGTGATGTTGGGGCAGCGCCTTATCGGCGTGCAGACCGGCACATGGCTGGTGTTCGGCACCATCTACCTTGCTCTTGGCCTCGCAATCCTTGCCGGATGGGACAAGGCGATGCGGCACCGCATTCGAATGGCCCCGGAGCGGTGGAAAGCGGCGTCGAATCCGTTGCTTCAGGGATTGGCTTTCGGGCTCAACATTCCCGCCTGCGCGGCACCGATCCTGTTTGGGCTGATCGGCACCGCGACGGTCAGCGGCTCGGCCATGACGGGGTTTTTGATGATGGCGGTCTTCGCACTGGCGCTGTCGCTGCCGTTGCTGCCGCTCAGCGTCGCGCCGCGCCTGGCCGAGCCGCTCGACCGGCTGGCTGACTGGTTGCGGCCGCGTCGCTGGCTGTTGGGCGGGGTCTTCATCATTCTTGGCATCTGGTCGGTCTGGTTCGGTCTGTTTGTCGATCCGATCGACTGGAGCGGCACATGACACCGCGCCGCCGCTTTTGGCACGTGGCGGGCGCGGGCACCGCCTTTCAGGCAGGCTCGGCGGCGGTCGACAGTGCGACGGTCATGTCGGCGCTGGTGTTTCAGTTGACCGGCAGCGCCGTCGCGGTCGGGGCCGTCTCGACCATCTTGCGGCTCGGCTGGCTTTTGCCGCAGCTTTTTGTCGGCTATTTCGCCGGTCGCGGCGGCTCCTCGATGCCGTTCTATATCATCGGTGCCTTCGGGCGCAGCCTGGCCATCGCGGCCCTTGCCGTCATTCTTTGGTTCGGCGCAATCGCCGGCTGGTCATATGCCGCAATCGGCGCGGCAACGCTGACGCTGTGGGTCATCTACGCCTTTCTCAGCGGCATTGTCGGCGTGCCCTATAATGATATCGTCGCGCGATCCGTGCCCTCCGATCTCAGAAGCCGGATGCTCTCGATCCGCTTTTTTGGCGGCGGGCTGGTCGCGCTTGGGGTTGCCGTGCTGGCCGACAGGCTGCTGCGGGTGCTCGATTTTCCGCTCTCCTATGCCGCCGTGCTGGCCATTGCGGCCCTGTTGATGGTGTTTTCCTCGGTGATCTTCGTCGCGATGGGAGAGCCCGACCGCCCTGCCGCGCCCAAATCCGCACCGGGCTTCATGGCCTATCTGCGCGAAGGGTTCGTGGTGTTCCGTAATGACCCGTTATTCCGCCGTTTCGTCTTTGCGCAATGGTGTGGCGGGGCGGTTCTGATGGCTGCGCCGTTTTTCATCGTGGCGGCAGGAACGCTTGGGGTGGGGTTTGAAAACGTAGCGCTGTTGCTGGGGGTTCAGACCGCTGGCGCGCTTGTTGCCAATCCGCTTTGGGGCTGGTGGGGCGATCGCCGGGGCAAGCTCAGCCTGATGCGCGGGGTTGCCATCGCCCGGCTGGTGCCGCCGCTCATCCTTCTGGGCCTGCTGCTGATACCGGTGCCGCAGGCGGCGGTGATGACGGCCCTGCTGGTCGTGTTTTTCTGGCTCGGCGCATTGTCGAATGGCCTGACCATCGCGGTGATCGGATTGTTGATGGAGATATCACCCGATGACCGACGCCCCGCCTATAGCGGCTATTTCAACGCGTTGACCGCGCCCGCTTTCGTGTTGCCGATTGCAGGCGGCTTTGCGGTGGCAGGCCTGGGGATATGGACCGTTTTCCTTGTCGCCTGCGCCGCGGCCATCGGTCAGGCTGCGTTTCTTGCGTCGCGCCATTAAGCGCAGGCCCATGGCCTTCACAACAACCATTCGCTGTCTTCATGGACCTCGATCAGGGTTGGCCGATCGGCACGCAAGGCGGCACCGAAGGCGTCGCGGAAGGCGGTTTCGCTATCCGGGGCTGCCGCCGCGCAATGGCAGGATCGGGCCAGCATCGCAAAATCGGGGTTCAGCCCATCCACTCCGACCCGGTCGATATCGCGCAGGTCCATATCGTCGCGGATCTGTTTCAGCGCGCCATTGTTCCACAAGATGATGGGCAGCGACATGCCCTGTTCGGCCGCCGCCATCAGTTCCGGCATGGTGAACATGAACCCGCCATCGCCGACAATCACCGCAACCGGGGCCGAAGGACAGGCCATCCTGGCCCCGATCGCATTGGGCAACGCATTGCCAAGCGCGCAGAACCCGGCCGGATACATCCAGCGCCGGGGCGCGCGGGCGGGCAGGCCAAACAGCGCGGTATAGGCGATCTGGGTGGCATCGGCGGACCAGATGATCCCGTCCGGCGCACAATCATCCAGCAGCCGCAACAGGCGCATATGCTGGCGCTCTGAGGGGTTCAGCGTCGCCTCGATGCTGGCGCGCAGGCTGTCAAGTTCGGGCTTGATATCGCCTGCGGGGGTGGCATCGCCAAGCGCGGCCCTGAGCGCCGCCATGGCCGGCCCGGCATCGCCCACGATACCCAGTTTCGGCGGATAGAGATCGCTGATCTTGGCCGGGTCGATATCGACCCGGATGATATCGCCGGGCAGGTCCATCCTTGGCACGTAACTATCGGTTTCGGCCAGTTCGGTGCCCAGGGCCAGAATCACATCGGCGCGGGCCGCGAAATCGCGCACCTCCGGTTTGCCCATCGAAGCCGACAGCGACAGCGGGTGATCATCGGCAACGATGCCCTTGCCGGCGCTGGACGGAATCACCGCCGCGCCAAGCATCTCAGTGATGGCCGTGAGGTCGGCCGAGGCCCCGTTGGCCCCGCCTCCGACCAAGATCAAAGGCCGCTTTGCCGCGCGCAACAGATCCGCCGCCTGGCCGATCAGGCCCATATCAGGCGCGGGGCGCCCCGGCAGCGGCACCGGTTCCCAGATCTCCTCGACCAGCTCGGCCTGCACATCCATCGGCAGCGAAATATGGACAGGCCGCGGCCGGCTGCTGGCGAAAACCGCAAAGGCGCGCGCCATCAGGTCGGGAATATCGGCGGCGCAGGCGGCGGTTGCCGAAAAGGCCGTCATCGGTTCGGTCACGCGTTTCTGATCGGTGATCTCATGCAGCACGCCCCAGCCCTTGCCCAGGGATCGGCTGTCAGGCTCGGCCGAGATCAACAGCATCGGCAGGCTGTCGGCATGGCATTGCCCTACCGCGGTGGCCGCGTTGGTCACGCCGGGCCCCGATATCACCACGGCGACGCCCACTTGGCCCGTGGCGCGCGCCCAGCCTTCGGCCATAAAGCCCGCGCCCTGTTCATTGCGCGCCCGCACGTGATGGATGGCACCCGAATTGGCCCCGCCCGACAGGCCCCGGCACAGATCCAGCGTGTGAACGCCCGGAATGCCGAACACCGTGGTCACGCCATAGCGCGCCAAAAGGCGCATCGTCGCCTCACCGCAAGTCATGCTCATCCCGGGGGTCTCCCTTTCGCTGGCCGATACCGCATTGCCATATCTTGACCACCCCCGCACCGGGAATGCCAGCCCGTTTCGCGGGCCGGATCCGACCCCCCGGGTCAGCGCCGCAGATGGGTCAGCAGCGCCGCGCTGGCGATGCCATCGACGGCCAGCCCGTTGGCGCGCTGATAGTCCCGGATCGCCGCTTGCGAGGCCGGGCCGATCACGCCATCGACACCGCCGGTATCGAACCCCGCCCGGGTCAGAAGACGCTGCACATCCAGCCGCCCGGCCCGGGTCAGCCCGTTTTCATCGGGTGGAAAACTGCCGCGAATGGGCGGGCCACCGATCAACCGGTCCGACAAATGACCAATGCCGATGACATAGTTTTCGGCCGGGTTATAGCGCCAGATCGAGCGGAAATTGCCAAATGCCATCAGACCCGGCCCGTTGATGCCCATCGGCAGCAGGATCCAGGCCTCGCCATGATCCGGCACCCGCGCGCCATCCATGTCGCGCACGCCGATCGCAGCCCAGGCATTTGCGGCGCGCCGGTTGCCGCGCCCGGTCAGACCGGTATCGAACCCCTCCGGAACCTGAATTTCGACCGCCCAGGGCTGGCCGCGCTGCCAGCCGAACCGGGCCAGATAATTGGCGGTCGTGGCCAGCGCATCGGTCGGGTCGGCATCCCAGACGCCCTTGCGCCCGTCGCCGTTGAAATCGACGCCATAGTTCTCCAGCACTTCCGGCATCACCTGGGTGTGGCCCATGGCCCCGGCCCAGGATCCGCGCATATCCGCAACCCGCGCCTCGCCGCGATCAATCGCCCTGAGGGCGGCCATCAGCTGCGCGTTGAACAGCCGTTCGCGGCGGCCATCAAAGGTCAGCGTCGCCAGCGCCGCCAGCACCGGCACATCGCCCATCCGGGTGCCGTAAAAGCTCTCCATCCCCCACAGTGCGACCAGAACCTGTTTCTCGACGCCGAACCTTTCCTCGATGGCCGCCAGAGTGCGGGCATGCTGGCGCATCTTGGCGCGCCCCTCTGCAATGCGTTCATCGGAGGCCGCGATGGCCAGGTAATCCTCCATCGTGCGGTTGAATTCGGCCTGGTTTCGGTCGCGTTCAATGACCTGCGGCACATAGCCCATGGCCCGCGCAGCCTGGGCCATGGTCGGCTCGGATATGCCATTTGTCACCGCCCGGGCCCGAAACCCCGCCAACCAGGCGTCGAAATCGGCATTGGGCACCCTGCGCCATTCATTTGCGGCCCGCGTCGGCAAGCTGAGGCCCGTGGCGCAGCCCGCAAGTGCCAGGGCAGGCAAGCCAAGGGCCACGGCGCGACGGGTGGGTTGGATCGGCATGGCGGCACCTCCTGCGTTCGGCCTGCGCCAGATTGCACCGAAATTCCGCGGGCTGGCAATGGGACGGGCCACGCTCATGGCCCGATACCGCGACACCCTGCCCCTTTTTTCCATTCTTTCGGTTTTGGCGCAGGCTGTTATATGTTACAGGCATGTGAGGCTTGATGAATTTGTGAAACACCCCGGATCGACCAAGCCCCGCCACAACGACAGACAGGAATCTGACATGAGCCTGAAATCCATCCTTTGCGCCTATAGCGGCGAGACAGCCGGTGGCGGCGAACTGCGCCACGCGCTGCGCCTTGCCAAACAGCATGACAGTTACCTGACCGGCGTTCTGCGCCATGGCCGCGCGCCGATGGAGACCCGGTTTCAGGGCATGATCCCGCGCGACATCATGGACCGGCTGCGCGCCGCAGAGCGGGACCATATCCAGGAGATCGCGCGCAAATTCACCAAGACCATGGAAAAATCGGGCATGGCTGAGCGGTCGGAATTCATCGATCTCGAACCCGAAGATGGGCTGCGCCTGTCGGAACTGGCACGCTATTACGACCTGATCGTCACCGGCACGCAAGGCAGCGCCCTGACCGATGCCCATATGGCCGCCAACCCCGAAAGCATTGCCCTGAACAGCGGTCGTCCGGTGCTGATCGTGCCGGAAGGCTACGAGGCCGAGGGCCTGTCGCGCCACGCCATCATTGCCTGGGACGGCAAGAAATCAGCCGCCCGCGCGCTTGGCGACGCGATGCAGACGCTTGAGCAAAAACCAAAGGTCACGGTGTTGACGATCGGCAATTCGCCGCCCGAGGTGGTGCCGGGCGGCGGTATCATGGCGCTGTTGGAGCGTCACGGCGTTCATGCCGCCAGCCTGCATATGCCGCGCGACCGGCGCTCGATTGCCAGGATCATCGACGAGGCCGCCCAAAAGGTCGGGGCCGAGCTGTTGGTCATGGGGGCGTTTGAGCACAGCAAGTTCTCGCAGGATCTGTTTGGTGGCGTGACCCATGAGATCCTTAAATCGGCCCGAATTCCGGTTCTGATGAGCCATTGAATCGGCGCGTTTAGAGGTCCAGCTCGATCACCCCGCCCGGATCCGCCGCGCGGCTTTGGCAGGTGATCATCGCGGTTTCGCGCTGCGCCTTGGACAGCACAAAATCGCGATGTTCGACCGCGCCCGACAGGACGCCGCATTTGCACACCCCGCAAATGCCATCCTCGCATTTGATGTCGATGGCAAAGCCCGCCGCCTGCAACGCCTCGGCCGCTGATCTGTCCGCCGGCACCGCAATGTCGCGCCCGTCCCTCAGCCGCAGGGTAAAAGCGTGGTTTTCATAATCCGGCATTTCGGGCACCGAGAAATATTCCAGATGCCGCGCCGTTTCGGGAAAGCCCGCATCCTCTGCCGCCGCAATCACGCCCTGCATGTAGCGATCAGGCCCGCAGGTATAGACATGCTGGCCGGGCTGGTATCTGCCCAGAATAGCCGCAAGATCGGCCCGGCTGCCTTCATCCGAGACATGCAGATGAACATGCGCAGCCCAGGGCATCGCCGCCAGATCCTCGAAATACCCCGCCCCGGCCCGGCTGGAGCAGGAATAATGCAGCGCGAAATCCGCCCCGATGGCATGCAGCCGGTGGCCAAAGGCGATCATCGGCGTGATGCCGATGCCGCCGCCCATCAGGAAGGTCTTGCTGGCGCTTTCCACCAGCTCGAAATGATTGATCGGCTTTGAGACAAATATCTTGCGCCCTTCGCTGAAGATCCGGTGCATCAGCCGGGAGCCGCCGCGCCCAGCATCTTCGCGCAACACGCCGATCTGGTATTTGCTACGGTCCGCCGGATCGCCCGACATCGAATATTGGCGCAGAAATTCCGGGGCCACCACGATATCGAGATGCGCCCCCGCGCTCCATTGCGGCAAATCACTGCCATCCAGGCTGCGAAACTCGTATTTGGTGACATCGGGGGCCATCGCCTCAGCCTTGCTCACCACGACCTGAATCACCGGCGCATCGCCGGGCACCTGATATTCATGCAGAAAATCGCGTTCGCCCGCTTTCAGACGCGCCTGATATTCGCGCGCCGTGATCATGGCCTGATAGGCCTCGATACCCTTTTCGCGATCCATCGCAAACGGGTAGGGCCAGGGGTGCGGGGCCAGCGGCGCAGGATAGACCGCCAGCGTCTGATCCTCAAATTTCAGGTCCAGATCCTTTTGCAGATCACGGCGGTTCACCGAATGGCGGGACGGGCGATAGGAACCATCGGGCTGCAATTCGATATCCCACCACCATTTCTTGACATCGTTGAGGCCGCCATTGCCCACCGCATCATCGAGCCGGGCCAAGAGCGGCGCGGCGCGCGGGATCTTCATCGCCGCCCATCGGAACGGGGCCTCCTTGAACAGCCCCTCAAGGTTCCAGGGGCAGGTTTTCATGCAGCGCCCGCACATTGCGCCGCCCTTGGTGGTGATCCGGTACGTGGCGCATTTCTGGCTGTCGGATTTCCAGATCTCATAGCCGTTGAACATCAGTTTCGGCCCGGCGGTGATGGCCCCCGAGGGGCATTCGCGGGCGCATTTATTGCAGGATTCGCAGAACTTTTGCAGGCCGAAATCAATCGGTTTGTCATGGGTCATCGGCATATCGGTGGTGACCACGCCCGATTTCAGCCGCGGGCCCAGATAGGGGTTCAGGATGACCTCGCCAATGCGGCTGACCTCACCCAGACCCGCGAGCAACAAAAGCGGCGGTTGCAGCACTTCGCCATCCATCACGGAATGCGCCTTGGCCTTGTAGCCGAGATTGCGGATCTGCGCCGCGATCACGCCGCCAAGCAGGGAAAACCGCAGATAGGCGCGCATCGATTGCGCCACCGCGATCCAGTCATCGCCCGATGAGCCTTCCATGGTTTCATAGCCCTGGTCGATGATCATCGAAATGGCCTGATCATGCGGCGGGTCGATGGGCTGGCCGGTGGCATCATGGGAATACCAGGTCCAGTCCGGGCAGCGGCTGATGCCGACCGCATCGACCCCCAGAAAATAGCTTGCCGCCTTGATATTGGCCGCGTTGCGGGCGGCATCATCGGGGCGCGAACCGTCGCCCGCGGGCCCGTCCTGCAACAGCACGAAGGCCCCAAGCGCGCGGCGCTGCGCGAAAGCCGGGGCCGCCTTGCGCACATAATGCCCGCCCCTGGCCCCGTCCTGCAAGGCCTTGCCCATATCGCCAAACTGCGCCCGTGCGAACATGTCGGCGCGTTTGGGAACCCGGGCCACGCGGGCCTCGTCAATATAGGTGGTGGGGGTGTCGACGCGGGTCAGTTTCTCGAACGGATGCGCGCCATCGACGAAGCGGCGCTTGTCATAGGGGTTGGCATTCAGCGCCGAGCGGGCAAAGCCCTTGCCCACCCACCAGGCCGGGCCGCGTGTCCTGAATGCCGGTTGCCGGTCCGGCGCGGCCAGCGGCTGGTCACAGGCCAGGTCCATGGCGCAGGTCACCACCGCCACGCCGAACCGATCCCCGATATAGGGGGCCACCAGCCCGTCATCACCGCCCCAGGCCAGCCCCGCCGCGACCGTCAGCTTGTTCAGGTCAACATCGCTGGCCGCAGCCGAATGGGCCTTGGCGTCAAAGCCCAACAGCCGAATGTAATTGGCCAGCACGCAGGCGGTTTCAGTGGCCCGGATGCAGGCGCGATGGGCCAGCGCATTCTGCAACCACTCGCACCCCTCCTCATCCTCATCGGGGCTGCGCGGGTTCTCATACAAAAACACGATCGCATGGGTGTGGCCATCAATTGTGCCGGGCGGGGCCTGCATGCTTTCCTTGAGATCGGCCATGATCACGTCGATGCCCGAGGCCAGCGTTTTGGTCTGCCGGGTGCGTAAATCCTGCGCCAGACGGTCAATATCGGGGTTGGTGATCGGGCTGGCCAGCAGCGCCGATTGCGGCAAGGCACAAATCCCCACCATCGCGGCATCCGAGAAATAGCCGAACGCCTTGAGATGATTGGCGCGCTCGACCGGGTCGGCGGGAATTTCAGCCATCGCCTTGTTGACCAGCCCGTCGCGGATCGCATCCATCATCGCCTGATAATCCGCCATCGCATTGACGATGCTTTCGGGGGCATCCGGTCTGCGAAAGGACAGGGGCACCATCGCCGGCACCGCGCCCAGATCAACGGCCTCCACCCGCACTAGGCGTTCAAGCGGGAAGGGGCCGAGATGAACGGGGCGGTTCTTGTCCGAGAAAATGCGCGTCATCTGCTTCCTTCCGCCGGGCCGGGGCTGTGCCTTGAATAGCGGCACCAGCGGCGATAGTCATGTCACCCGAATGGATGACAATATGATCCCCCTTCCCCGCGACTCGGCGGCGCGGCTTGCCGCTTCGGTGCCGGGGCCGGATTTCGGGCAGCATCTGCTGGCCCATATCCGCGCCGCCGCCAGCATCGCCAATTTCGGTGCCTTCTACATCGCCGATATGGCGCGCCCCGACCCGGTGCTGTCGGTCTGGTCGGGCGAGATGAGCGATTACTGGTTCACCCGCAACGCCCGCACCATCCTGTCCAATGATTTGCTGCGCGATGACATCGTGGCCCGCGTTGCCCGCGCCAAGGGCGGCGGGCTGGCGGTTGAACGCTGGCACCCGCCCGCCGATGATCCGCGCGCGCCGATCTATATCCGCGACGGGGTGATCGAACGGGTCACGGTTTCGTCGCGGTCGGGCCGGGCCGGGTTCTTGTCTTTCTATCTGCGCGGCGCGGAGGCCGGCTGGATCAAAGACGCGGAGTTCACCCGGCTGAAACAGGTCTTGCCGCTGGCCCATGAACTGATCGGGCTGCGCCACCGGATCGTGGGGTCGGAGGCCTTCCATTTTTCCAGCCGCGCCAGCGCATCCGCACTCAGGGAACGCAATGTCGCCCGGTTCGCCACCCTGTCGCCGCGTGAGGCACAGGTTTGCGACCTGATCGTGCGCGGCGTCACCGTGGCGGGCAGCGCCCTGGAACTGGGGGTGTCCGAGAACACCATCCGCACCCTGCGCCGCCGGGCCTATCGCAAACTTGGCACCGCATCGGCCGCGCAACTGGTGGCCCTTGTGCTCAGCGACGCGCGATAGGGGTTTTCGATCCCGCCGTTTCATGGAACCTTGGCGGCAAAGGGGGCACATATGCGTTTGGATGGAAAAACGGCGATCATAACCGGGGCCGGGTCGGGCTTTGGCGCGGGCATCGCGGCGCGGTTCGTGACTGAGGGCGCGCAGGTTCTGGTGGTAGATCTGAACCCGGACGCGGCGCAGGGCGTGGCCAGCGATATCGGCGCAACCGCGCAAGTGACAGATGTCAGCCTTGCCAGCGATGTGGCCGCGATGACCGAGGCGGCGCTGGCCAAATGGGGCCGGATCGACATTCTGGTCAATAATGCGGGCATCACCCATAAGCCGAAACCGCTGGAGGATGTGACCGAGGAAGAATTTGACCGGGTCCTGTCGGTCAATGCCAAATCGGTCTATCTGACGGCGCGCGCCATTGTCCCGCATATGAAAGCTGCGGGCGCAGGCGTGATCCTGAATGTGGCCTCGACGGCGGGGGTGTCACCGCGGCCCAACCTGAACTGGTATAACGCCTCAAAGGGCTGGATGATCACCGCGACCAGGACCATGGCGGTGGAACTGGCCCCGTTTGGCATCCGCGTCAATGCGGTCAATCCGGTGGCGGGCGAAACGCCCTTGCTGAAAAGCTTCATGGGCGAGGACACGCCCGAGATCCGCGCAAAGTTTCTGTCCACGATTCCGCTTGGCCGGTTTTCGACGCCGCAGGACATCGCCAATGCGGCGCTTTATTTGTGCTCGGATGAGGCCGCCATGGTCACCGGCGTGGCGATGGAAGTGGATGGAGGGCGCTGCATATGATGACCCCCGGCCCCCTCAACCTGATCACCGATGTGGCGGGGCTTCGGGTCGGCAATGCGCAGGATGATGAGGTCAAGACCGGGGCCACGGTGCTGCTGTCGGACCGCCCCTTTACCGCCGCCCTGCATGTCATGGGCGGCGCGCCGGGCACGCGGGAGACCGACCTGCTGGCCCCCGACAAGATTGTGCAACAGGTCGATGCGCTGGTGCTGTCGGGCGGATCGGCCTTCGGGCTGGATGCGGCATCGGGCGTGGCCGACGCGCTGCGCGCACAGGGGCGCGGCTTTGCCGTCGGTGATCAGCGCGTGCCGATCGTGCCCGCCGCGATCATGTTTGATCTGCTGAGTGGCGGCGACAAGAATTGGCCCCAGAACCCCTATAAACGACTTGGCGCTGCGGCGTTGCAGGCGGCGGGCACGAAATTCGCGCTTGGCACTGCCGGCGCGGGCACCGGGGCCACGATTGCCGATCTCAAGGGCGGCCTCGGGTCGGCCTCGCTGCGTCTGCCCTCGGGCCATATGGTCGGTGCGCTGGTCGTGGTCAATGCGCTTGGCCAGGTCACCGTCGGGCAGAGCCCGCATTTCTGGGCCGCCCCGTTTGAGATGGCGGACGAATTTGGCGGTCTCGGCCCGGCCGCCGGTTTCGACCCGGCTGCGATGCCTCTGCACAAGGGCCGCATCGGCGAGGCCACCACCATCGCCATTGTCGCCACCGATGCCGATCTGACCCAGGCCCAGGCCACCCGCATGGCCACCGCCGCGCATGACGGCATGGCGCGCGCGATCTATCCCAGCCACACTCCGATGGATGGCGATCTGATCTTTGCCGCCGCAACCGGGGCCCGCCCAATGCGCGATCCGATCTGGGACCCGTTGCAGCTTGGCCATGCAGCGGCGCTGTGCCTGTCGCGGGCCATTGCGCGCGGCGTCTGGCATGCAACGCCCGCGCCGGGCGATACGCTGCCCAGCTGGCGCGACCGGTTCAGACCGGGCTGACAAGGCCAGAGCGCCCTCGGGACATGGCGACCGCGACCCTGACCGCCATTGCGCCGCAAAGGCGTTTTTTCATGCGCCCTGCGCTGATCATGAAAAGATCGCTCAAACCGGTGGCGCAGGATCGACCGGCCCTGACCTCAAGGGGCCAGCAGTAACTTCGCGCCGCCAACCGACAGCGCGGCGCGAAACCGGCCAAGCGCCTGATCCAGCGGCAGGGTCTCGGAAATATCGGTGCGCCAGGCCCCGCTGGCAAAGCGCGCCTGCACTTGCGAGATCACGGCACCCTGTTTTTCAACCGGCGTGGCGCGCATCCAGGCGCTCAGCCAGAAGCCTTCGATCTTCTTGCCCATGAAAATGAACTGCCCCATTTCAGTCAGAACCGGGGGCGTGGTGGCCAACCGCCCATATGGCACCCAACGGGCCGCGCGCGGCATCGCAAAGAAAATATCGGCCGAGACCTGATCGGCGACGGCATCCAGCAGGATGCGCGGCCCATCTGCCTTGATCACGGCAGCCATTCGGGCGGCGAAATCCGGGGCCGAGCTGACCAGCACCTCCGCCGCCCCCATGGCCTTCAGCGCCTCGACCTGTTCACCCCGGCGCACCACCGCAATCGGGGCGATCCCGTTATCCTTGCCCAGACCGATCAGGAATTTGCCAAGCTGCGATCCCCCGGCGGTAAGGATGAAACTGCCGGCACCATCGGCGCGCACGATATCGAACATCGCCATCGCAGTGACCGGATTGACGATTAACCCGGCAGCGTCCTCATCGCGCAGATCCGGCCTGACCGGGATCATCATATTGGCATCGGTCAGGGCATATTCGGCCCAGCTGCCCGATCCGCTGGCGAAAAAGCTGACCCGGTGACCAATCAGCGGTGTGTCGCCGGCCACAATCTCGCCCACGCCCTCGAACCCCGCCGGGCTGCCCTTGACGCGGCGCTGGCCGTAAAGCCCGGCCACAAACATCAGGTCAGACGGGTTTACCGCCGCGCGGGCCAGTTTGATCAGCACCTGGCCCGGGCCGGGCTCGGGCACGGCAATATCGGCCAGATCCAGATAGGGGGAAAGGTCGCGGGGCATATCGGTGGCGCGGTCGGTGGCATAGCCATCTTCGCGCAATACCAGGGCAGTCATTGTTGCAGGCAGGGCCATTGCCGGGTCTCCTTGCTGACGGATCATTGCAAGCTGGGGTCGGAACCCGCAAAGGAAAACCCCGGCCCGACGCGAGGTCAGCCCGGGGGATTGTAACTGTCCCGAAAAGGAACGGCTCAGTGCAGGCGCGTCTTCACATCCGAAATCGCCGCGTCGATCAGCTTGTTGGCCTGTGCGGCGCTGGTTTTCGATGCAATCACCTGTGCGGCCACTTCAACCGCGATGGATACGGCCCGGTCGCGCACTTCACGCACGGCACCGGCCTCGGCCGAGGCGATCTGATCGGTCGCGGCTGCAACCCGGCGCGTGATCGAGGCTTCCAGATCGGCCCGCGCCTGTGCGGCGGCAAGCTGTGCCTCTTCGCGGGCCTGGGCGATGATTCGTTCCGACTGCTCGGCCACTTCGCGCTGCTTGCGCTCATAGGAGGCAAGGATGGTCTGCGCCTCTTCACGCAGGGCGCGCGCCTCATCCAGATCGTTGCGGATGCCTTCGGCACGCTGGTCCAGCAGACCCATCAGCAGGCCGGGCACCTTGAAATAGAGCAACACGCCGATGAACACGAGGAAGGCCAGAACGACCACGAAATCGGTGTTGAACAATGAGAAGAAATAGTCGCCCGCCGCAAAAGCCGGGCTGCCGATCAGAACGAACAGAAGGGTCAGACGTTTCATGACTCTATCCTTTCACGCGTTCGGCGACAGCTGCGGCAATGCCCGCATCATCGGCCGCGGTGGGGGCAAGGGCTGCCACGATCTCAACCGCGGTATCGCGCGCGACGGCTTCCACCGCCTCCAGCGCTCCGGCGCGGATCTCGGCGATATGGGCCTCGGATTCGGCAGCCTTGGCGGCAATCTCGGCATCCGCCTTGGCAATGGCATCCGACAGGTCGGCCATGATCTCGGCCCGGGCCTCGGCCGCAATGGCCTGCGCTTGTGCGCGGGCGTCGGCCAGCGCCTTGTTATAGGCAGCCTCCGCATCCGTGGCCTGGCGTTTCAGATCCTCGGCGGCGGCGATATCATTCGTTATCGTGCCCTGTCGCTCGGCCAGAACGGCCCCGATCCGGGGCAGCGCCACGCGCGTCAGGATCAGATAGATCGCCACAATGGCAACGACGAGCCAGAAGATCTGGTTCGGGTAAGTAGAAAAGTCGAGTTGCGGCATTCCGGGGGCGGATTCTACAGCTTCTGCAACTTCTGACACATTTTCAGCCATCTTGTCCTCCAGGGAACCGGGTTACCCCGGACCGCCGGCCCATGCGGCCTGCGATCCGGTCGTAAGGATGGTCCGCGAGGGGTTTAGACGGCGAACATCAGCAGCAGGGCAACGAGGAACGAGAAGATCCCCAGAGCTTCTGCAAATGCGATGCCGATAAAGAGGGTCGCGGTCTGGCCGGCGGCGGCAGACGGGTTGCGCAATGCGCCGGACAGGAAGCTGCCGGCCACGTTGCCGACACCGATTGCGGCTGCGCCGGAACCGATTGCTGCCAGACCTGCGCCGATATGTGCGAGTTCGCCTTCCATGAGAGTTCTCCTTACGATTGGAAGTTTTGAATAGGTGGTTGTTTCGGATGCCGTGGCACGGGTTGAACCCGCCGCCACGTCAATGGGATGGGTGCAATGCGTCCCTCAGATAAACACAGGTCAGGATGGCAAAGACATAGGCCTGGATGAAGGCCACCAGGACCTCGAGCGCGAACATCGAGGTAATCGCCAGGATCGGCAGCACTGCCCCCACACCGAGGACGCCGGCAAAGCCCGCAAAAACCTTGATCACCGCATGGCCCGCCATGATGTTGCCGGCCAGACGAATGGAGTGGCTGACCGGGCGCACGAAATACGAGATCAATTCGATGATCGCCAGAATGGGGCGCAGCGCCAACGGGGCCGAAGAGACCCAGAAAAGCCCCAGAAACTTGGTGCCGTTCTTGACAAATCCGACCACGGTTACCGTCAGGAACACCGCCATCGCCAGCACCGCCGTCACCGCGATCTGCGAGGTGGTGGAAAAGCTCATCGGCAGCAGCGCCAGGAAATTTGCCATCAATATGAACAGGAACAGGGTCAGGATATAGGGGAAGAAGGCCAGCGCATCCTTGCCGGCCACATCTTCGACCATCTTGCGCACAAAGCCATAGGTCAGTTCAGCGATGGATTGAGCCCGGCTGGGAATGATCGCGCGGCCCGAAGCGCCGGCCACCATCATCAGGGCAACGGCCAGAACCGCCAGCAACATCCAAAGGGTCACATTGGTGGGCGTATACCAGAAGATATCACCCTCGCCGAACAGGCGCGCAGGCTCGAACTGCTCCATCGGGTGGATCTGCAAACCGCTCGGCGCGACGCCGGGTATATCATGGCTCGTTCCGCCGGTGGCGATGGCACCCGCCGTTTCCGCATGGCCAGAGCCACTTTCCACAAGGGCTTCCGCGCCGCTGGATGCTGTATCTTCAGACACCTGTCATTCCCTCTCGTCGTCTTGCGCGGCCTCGGCGGCCATCGCGTCGCGCTGCATTTCCTGCGCCGATCGGATCATCGTCTTGATCCCGGCCGCGAAACCCAGCATCGTAAATATCACCATCAACCAGGGCTTGGTGCCAAACAGGACATCCAGACCAAGGCCAATCAAAAATCCGATCCCCAGACCGGCCACCAGCTCTATCACCATCCGCCAGGCATGCTGCGCCATGGAATAATGTTCCTCGGTATGGGGCTTTTCGTCGTCCTTGCCTTTCAGCCGCGCCAGCCGGTCTTCCAGCGCCCGCAAGCGCTCGGGATCAGGGTGGTCAGACATCGAAATTCCCCCGTCAGAGGCGTTCCGCGGAACCTAGGCAGCCAGGCGGGCGGAGTCAACGCGAAGTTTGGCCCAGGGAAGGCCGCATAACCATTTGAAATATCAAGGTAATTTCTACCCATGGCATTCTGCCCACGCGGCCCGCCCCCCAAATCGGCCAATCGCCATATTCAACCTTTTGGTTGAACATCCGGGGCTGCATCGCCGACACGCGACCGAAAAATCCGCATCAATCGCCCGTCAATGAACAAAAGCCCGGCAAAGATCAGCGCCATACCGGCAATATGGAAAACACCGATCACTTCGTTCAGCACCAATACCCCCAACAAAACCGCAGATATCGGCGCAATGAAGGTGATGGTCGAGGCCGTGGTGCCCCCGACGATGGGAACCAGCCAGAACAGCACGATGAACGCCACCGAGGTCAGCACAAAACCGATGATGACAAGCGCGCCCAGGGTTGCCGCCTGGGTGATGACCGGAATGCCTTCAGCCCACAGCGCCAGCGGCGCGATCATCAAGGCCCCGAAACTCAGCGACCAGGCCGTCAGCACCGTCCGGTCCAAGGCGTCCATGCGGCGCAACAGGTTCACCGCCACACCGTAGCACAAAGGTGCCGCCATGGTTGCGATCAGCGCCCATGGGTTCGACGCCCCCTGGCCCTGAAAACTCGGCACCGTCATCACCATGATCCCCAGAAACCCCAGAACCACGCCGACCGATTTCAGCGGCGTCGCGCGCTCGCCTGCGGGCCAGACATGGCTGACCAGAACCACCATGATGGGCGTGATCGCATTGACGATACCGGCGGCACTCGACGTGATGAACTGCTGCATGACAGGATAGATCGTCAGCGGGATCGCATATTGGACCATGCCGAAAACGGCAAGCTGCGCGATCGCGACGCGCGGAACCGCCCAGGCCTTCTTGCGCATCACCAGCCAGATCCAGCAGCCCAGCGCCCCCATCGCGACCCGGCCCAGGCCAACCGTGATCGGTCCCAGTTCGCGCAACAGGATCTCGTTGAAGAAAAACGACGACCCCCAGCCCATGCCAAGCAGGAAAATGATCAACCAGTGGCGCAATGACATTGAATGAAACCCTGCCTCCGAAAAACCGCGCCACCCTAGCGCCAAACCTGACCCATGCACAATTCATCCTTTGTGATACGCGTTATCACATGGCGCGATGGCGGGGCCTTTCCCTTTCGCGCGGCCCCGCGTAGCGTGAGCGCCATGGCCACCTCTCTCGATACTGTTTTCGCGGCCCTCGCCGACCCCACCCGCCGCGCCATCCTGACGATGCTGCTGGAGGATGACATGGCCGTCACCGATGTGGCCGAGCCGTTCGAGATGTCGCTGGCGGCGATTTCCAAACATCTGACGATCCTGGCCGGGGCGGGCCTGATCACGCAGGAAAAACGCGGCCGGGTAAAGTGGTGCAAACTTGATCCCGACGCGATGAAACCGGCCTCGGTCTGGATGCAGGGATTCGGGCAGTTCGAGCCGGTCAACCTGGATGCGTTCGAAGCATTCCTGGCACAGGAACTTAACGAACCACCCGATTGACCCTCTTTCATCTTGGTTCCAATACCTCGGGGGTGTGGGGGCTGGCCCCCACGAAACCCCGCGCCGCAAACCCGCCCGGCCGCCGCATCAATGCTCATCCTTCAACAGCAACAGCAGCGCCACTGCCGTCAGCGCCACGCCCACCAGCACCAGCGCGCTCGGCACGCCATTGCCCAGGGCGACCTGCCACAAGATCACCCAGCTGGGGGTGAGATAGGTATAGGCCATGACTTTCGAGGCCGGCAGACGCAGCGCTGCAAACTGCAACAACACCGTGGTCGCGGCGCTGGCAAACACCGCCGTATAGGCCAGCGTGATCCAGACGATGCCCGGCAGGGCCGCCCAATCGGTCGCAACCACATCCCGCCAGCCCCAGCCCATCAGCATAACGGCCCCACCGACCATGGTGCCAAAGGCGAACACCACGGCAGTTTCGCCGCGGTTCAGCACCCGGACCAGCGGCGCATAGAGCGCGTGCGCAATGCAGCCGATGAAATAGATGGCCTCGCCCCGCCCGATCTCGAACGCCAGCAGCGCGCCCAGATCGGCCCGAAAAATCACCCAGAGAGCGCCGACCGCGCCAAACCCCAGCGCCACCGCCATCCGCCCCGTCATATGCTGGCGCAGCAGCAGATAGCCGAACCCGGCCGCCATCGCCGGTGTCAATGTAAAGACAGCCGCGGCAGATACCGGCGGGGCCGTCTTCAGCCCCTCGAACATCATCACGAAATAAAAGCCGAACAGCCCGCCCAGAACCAGATAGCGCCAAGGCGCGCGACAGGCCCGCGCGGGCAATCCCCCGGTCGCTATTGCGACCCCGGCCAGCACGCAGGCTCCAATGACAAACCGCACCGCATTCAGCGCAATGGGCGAAATATGATTGGCCGCCAGCGACCCCAGCGAAAATGACCCCGCCACCAGCGCCGAAAAACCCAGCATCGCCAGATGCCCGCGTGAAATACCGCCCATGTCAGGCCGGATCCACCGGCCAGTCCTGCACCTTTTCCTTCAGGAACCGCAACAGGGTCTGCACCTTTGCGGTCCGGTGCAGATCCATATGCGTGACCAGCCACAGTTTGGTTGACCATTCTTCCAGCGGCGGCAGCACTTCGACCAGTTCGTCATCATCCATTGCCTCGGCGCGCGAAATGAACCCGATCCCCATCCCGGCCCGCACCGCATGGCGGAACGTATCCATCTCGTTGGTGCGGAAAACAATGCAATCATCGGGCACCATTTCGTTCATCCAGCGCAGAAACGGTGCCCGCGAATGTTCGATCGTGGTTCCGATGAACCGGTGGCTGTCCAGGTTGGTGTCATCGGGATAGCCATGCGCGGCAACATATTCCTTGCTGGCATAGAGCCCGACCGAGCTGGTGCAAAACGGCTGCACGATATTGTCGGGGCTGTCGCCCGGTTTGCCGGCGCGAATGGCGACATGCGCCTCGCCGTATTCCATGCGGAACAGGCGGGGATCGGTGATCAGCTGCACCCGCAAATCGGGGTGACGTTCCTGAAACTCGCCCATGGCCGGCACCAGCAGGGCCGACAGCCCGCTGATCGAGGTGACGACCAGATCGCCGGTCACCTCGTTGCCGCGTCCCTTGATGCGGCCTGCCAGCTGGGTGAACTGATCATCGGCCCGTGTCCCGACACTCAGCAGATCCTGCCCGGCCTCGGTCGGCGTGTAGCCGCGCGCGTGGCGCTGGAACAGTTTTGCACCCAAACGCTTCTCCAGCGCGTCGATATGGCGGATGACGGTCGCATGATGGACCCCCAGCACATCCGCCGCGCCGCTGACGGTTCCCATGCGCGCCACTTGATAGGCGGTGCGAATTTCATCCCAATGGTCAAATGACATCTGCGCGTTCCTGCACCTATACTCTCTCATTTGTCCAGATTGTGCCTGATCGCGCAAGGGCCAATATCCTGTCCACCACAGCAACGCTCTCAGACAGGACCATACCCATGCCCCATTCCATCTTGCGCATCGACGCCTCCGCGCGCCGCCAGGGCTCCGTCTCCCGCGACCTGACGGCCCGTATCCTTGCCCGGTTTCCGAATGCCGACATCACCACCCGCGACCTCGCCGATGGTCTGCCGCTGATTGACGAGGTCTGGGTTGGCGCGAATTTCACGCCCGAGGGCGACCGCAACCCGGCGCAACGTGACGTGCTGGCCCTGTCAGACAGGCTGATCGACGAGCTTCAGGGTGCCGATACAATCGTCATCGGGTTGCCGATCTACAATTTCGGCGTGCCCGCCGCGCTCAAGGCCTGGGTCGATCTGGTCGCCCGCGCCGGCGTTACCTTCAAATATTCCGAAACCGGCCCCCAAGGCCTGTTGACCGGCAAGCGGGCCATTATCGCTGTCGCCTCGGGCGGAACCGAAGCCGGGTCACCGATTGATTTTGCCACCGGTTACCTGCGCCATGTCCTGGGTTTCATCGGCATCACCGAGGTTGATTTCATCACCGCCGACCGGTTGGGCATCGATCCTGAAGCGACATTGAAATCCGCCCATGATCAGGTGAACGATCTGGTCATTGCAGCCTGAGCCATTGATAAGCTGGCTCTCCGTTTCTGGACAGATCGACCCCGGCCCTCTAGCCTGCCCCGATTGTCCCTCGCCCAACCGGAGAGCCACCTTTGAAGGTCACAACCAATACCGACCGCCGCCTTGTCCTGACGGGCCATCAACGTCTGGTCGCGCTTGCGGTCATCGCAATGGGTCCGGGCGCGATCTGGCTTGGGCTGAAGATTGTTGCAGAAGGCGACAGCGAATGGTTCGGATGGAGTTTTGCCGCCCTCGGGATTTTTATGATTCTGCTTGGCTTCATAGGCCTTAAAACACACCATTCACTGACCCTTGACCGCGATCAGGACATGATCCGCTTTTCCGTTCATCTCCCCTTCGGACAGAAGAACATGAAGATGGCACTCAGCGATCTGGAACATGTCGTCATGCGGACCGAGACTATGTTGAGGGGACGTTATCGAACGGATTATTCTGTTCTCGTTTTTGCGCCCCGCGAAAGTGCCGGGCTTTCCGAACTCAAGATCAGTAATTTCTTGACAAAAACCGCCGCCAACAATGCCCATTCTGCGGTGGCGTCCTGGTTGGACCAAACAAGAGGCGAGTGATGGCATTCTGTTTTTGGTGACCCTTCCCGGTGCCCTACATCCGGGCCGAACAGGCGCACCGATTCCAGGATGCGCCGCATAGGCAAGAGACAACACCATGTTGCCATTGGTTTGCCCGTGCTAGGCTGATCCCATGTGGCGTATCGCAATCCTCTTTTTTCTTCTCCCCCGAACCGCCTTTGCCCTGACCTGCACCCTCAGCTTTGATCTGGTGGTCACCCAGGGCATCGGCCCCTATCCGCCGGGCACGACCCTGTCGGTTTCGGCCCAGTTCGAAACCGTGCGCTCCTTCCGGCAGGAAGGCGGCGCAATCGGTCATCTGGTCACCGGCACCATGGTGCTGGACGGCGACATCGCCGGGCGCCTGTGGTCGGTCATCAGCACCAGCCGCGACCAGGCCGCCAATCTGGTCGGGCTCTATGCCGTCGATGTCGAGGGGCTGACCTTTGTCGGTCAGGAATTTCGCGGCCCGATGACGGTCACGCTTTATGGCGAGGCAGGCCAGTGGCCCTATGATCGCCCGCCGATCACCCAGGAAGAATGGGACAGCTTCGACCTGCGCCGATCTTTCCTGCTGCACTCCATCGAAAGCCGGGATTGGCTGGCAGGTGACATCACGTCGCTGACTGCGGCTTGTGTTGACTCGCCCGCGCTCGGCGACTAAACCCCGCCGCAATACCCGGAAGCACCTGTCTTCCGGTCCTGGGGCAATACTCAGGATCGCCCCCCGTCAGCGAGGTTTCGCCCACGGGGGTGTTGGTGCATTCCGGCATGTCCCCTATCTCAAGGGGGCAGATGACGACCAAAAGGAAAGGGCCGCGCCCGATGTTTGAAAACCTGTCCGAACGCCTCTCTGGTGTCTTTGACCGCCTGACCAAGCAGGGTGCCCTGTCCGAGGATGACGTCAAGACCGCGATGCGCGAGGTCCGCGTGGCCCTGCTGGAGGCCGATGTCTCGCTGCCCGTGGCCCGGTCCTTCATCAAGGCGGTCGAGGCCAGGGCCACCGGTGCCGCCGTTACCAAATCGGTCACCCCCGGCCAGCAGGTCATCAAGATCGTCCATGATGAACTGATTTCCACCCTGACCGGCGATGGCGACCCCGGCACGCTGAAAATCGACAACCCGCCCGCGCCGATCCTGATGGTCGGGCTGCAGGGCTCGGGCAAGACCACCACCACCGCCAAGCTCGCCAAGCGCCTGAAAGACCGCGAGGGCAAGCGCGTGCTGATGGCCTCGCTCGACACCAACCGCCCCGCCGCGATGGAACAGCTCGCCATCCTCGGCACCCAGATCAGCGTCGATACCCTGCCGATCGTGAAAGGCGAAACCGCCCAGCAGATCGCCAGACGCGCCAAGACCCAGGCCAGCCTCGGCGGCTATGATGTCTATATTCTCGACACCGCAGGCCGCCTGCATATCGACGCTGAACTGATCGCCCAGGCACAGGAAATCCGCAACATCACAACGCCGCGCGAAACGCTGCTGGTGGTCGATGGCCTGACCGGTCAGGACGCGGTCAATGTGGCATCCGAATTCGACGACAAGATCGGCGTCACCGGCGTGGTGCTGACCCGGATGGATGGCGACGGGCGCGGTGGTGCGGCGCTCAGCATGCGCGCGATCACCGGCAAACCCATTCGCTTTGTCGGTCTCGGCGAAAAACTGGACGCGCTGGAAACCTTCGAGCCCGAGCGCATCGCCGGGCGCATCCTCGGCATGGGCGACATCGTGGCGCTGGTCGAAAAGGCACAGGAAACCCTGGAGGCCGAACAGGCCGAGCGCATGATGAAGCGGTTCCAGAAGGGCCAGTTCAACATGAACGACATGCGCAGCCAGCTTGATCAGATGCTCAAGATGGGCGGCATGGAGGGCATGATGTCGATGATGCCCGGCATGGGCAAGATGGCCAAACAGATGCAGAACTCCGGCTTTGACGATTCCGTCCTGCGCCGCCAGATCGCCCTGATCAATTCGATGACCAAACGCGAACGCGCCAATCCCGGCCTGCTGCAGGCCAGCCGCAAGAAACGCATCGCAGCCGGCGCCGGGCAGGATGTCTCGGACCTCAACAAGCTTCTGAAAATGCACCGCCAGATGTCGGATGCAATGAAAAAGCTCGGCAAGATGGGCAAAAAGGGCATGATGCGCGGCGGCCTTGGCGCGCTGTTCGGCAAAGGCGGCGGCATGCCCGGCATGCCCGGCGCTGGCCCCGGCATGGATCCGGCCGCAATGGAGGCTGCCGCCCGCCAAATGGGCCAATCCCCCACCCTGCCCGGCCTCGGGGGCGCGGCGCTGCCGCCCGGTCTCTCCGGTCTGGGAAAAAAGAAATAATGGCTTCTTCTTTGTCCAAATACTCAAATCCACACGCCCGCATCCGCACTGCCCTCCCGGCAAGACGACCCGGCACCCCCTGCCAGAATCAGAGCCGCGCGGCAGCGCGTCAATTTGGCTGAGATCATGACCGCTGACCTGCATATCCCCTCGCTTGAGACGAACCGCCCTGCCCGACGCGCGCCGCGGATGGGCAGGGCCGTTCCGGCCCACCGCCACCCGGCACCGGGGGCGGTGCAATGACGGCCACTTTCACCATCCCCAGGCTGGAAACCGGCCGGCTGATCCTGCGGGCCCATCAGGCCTCGGACATCGCCGCCGAAGCTGCCTTCTACGCCTCGCCGCGCGCCGAACATGTCGGCGGCCCGCTCAGCGCCGAACAGACCTGGCGCATGATCGCGGCCTTCCTCGGGCATTGGGCGCTGCGCGGTTTCGGGTTCTGGGCCATCGAGGAAAAATCCACCGGCCACTACCTGGGGCGGGCCGGCCTCTGGTTCCCCGCCGGTTGGCCCGAGCGCGAAATCGGCTGGACCCTGATGGAGGAGGCCGAAGGCCGCGGCATCGCGCTGGAGGCGGCGCTGGCCGCCCGCGCCTACGCCTATGACATGCTCGGCTGGACCACCGCCATCAGCATGACAACCTGCGGCAATATCCGGTCGGCGGCGTTGGCCAAACGCATGGGGGCCACGCTCGACGGCAGTTTTGAACATGACCGTTTTGGCCCCTGCGACATCTACCGCCACCCCGCGCCGGAGGCCCTGACATGATGCGCCGACTGTATGCACAGGATGTGCACCGGGTGTGCACGGGGTGTGCATCGCCGATTTCGCCCAACGGAGGCCTGACATGAGCACCCCCGCCACCCGCGCCGCCACCTTGCTGAAAGACCACCGCGAGAGCATCGACCGGCTCGACGCGATCCTTGTCTACACATTGGGCGAGCGCTTCAAACACACCCAGGCCGTGGGCCGGCTGAAAGCCGAACACGCCCTGCCGCCATCAGACCCCGCGCGCGAAAAAGCCCAGATCGCGCGTCTCGAAGATCTGGCAAAACAGGCCGATCTGGACCCCGAATTCGCCAGGAAATTCCTGAATTTCGTCATTCAGGAAGTCATCCAACATCACAAGAAACACCAGGAATAACGGGCTTTTGCCCGCACCCGCCATTTCAAAGGAGAAACTCAAATGGCCATGAAAATCCGTCTCGCCCGTGGTGGCTCGAAAAAGCGCCCCTTCTATCGCATCGTGGCCGCCGACAGCCGCATGCCCCGCGATGGCCGCTATATCGAGAAACTGGGCACCTATAACCCGCTGCTGCCCAAAGACAGCGAAGACCGGGTTCAGATGAACATGGAACGCGTGCAATACTGGCTCGGCGAAGGCGCAAAGCCCACCGACCGCGTGGCGCGTTTCCTGGAAGCTGCTGGTGTGGTTGAGAAAACGACCCGCTCGAACCCGAAAAAAGGCGTCCCCGGCAAGAAAGCAACCGACCGCGCCGAACAAAAGGCCGCCAAGGCCGCGGAAGCTGCTGAAGCCCCTGCCGCGCCAGAACAGGCCCCGGTCGAGGAAGCCGCCGCAGAAGAAACCACACAATAAGCGGGACGTCCTCAGACATGGCCCCCCGATACTGGACAGGTATCATCCATCAGGCACAGGCCCGCGCCGCGCAGGCGGCCGGGTTTGTGGCCATGTCGCACGGAAAAGACGAAAACCAGGTGCTGCTGCACCCGCTGCGCGATCTCCAGCATTTCGCGACATCGCCGCGCCATCGGGGCATGGCCTTTCGCCGGAACCAGTTCGAAAGATCCCGGGCCGAACTCAACCTGATATCCGAAGGGATGGCCGCAACATGACCGATCGTATCTGCGTTGGTGCCATCACCGGATCCTATGGCGTGCGTGGCGAAGCACGGGTCAAAAGCTTTTGCGCCGACCCCTCTGCATTGGGCGATTACGGCCCCTTGAGCACGGAAGACGGCACCACCACCTACACGCTGACCATCACCCGCCCGGTCAAAGGCGGCTTTGCGGTGCGCCTGTCCGGCGTCAAGACCAAGGAAGCCGCCGACGCGCTGCGCGGCACCACGCTTTTCGCCCCGCGTGATGCGCTGCCTGCCCTGCCCGATGATGAGTTCTACTATGCCGATCTGATCGGAATGGCCGCCGTTGATACCGGCGGTGCCGATCTGGGCCGGATCCACGCCGTCCACAATCACGGCGGCGGCGATCTGTTGGAGCTGCGCGTCCAGGGCCAGAAAGGCACCGTTCTGGTGCCCTTCACGCGGGCCGTGGTGCCGACGGTCGATCTGAGCGCGGGCCGGGTTGTGATTGATCCGCCAGAGGGGCTTTTCGACGGCGATGGACCATGACCGCCTGCAAAAGGCAATGCCGCCGCCATCGGCAGGGCAATTTGCATGCCCCCCCGAACAGGCCGCTTGCAGGCGGACCTCCTGAAATCACTTGTCCCAAGCCTGGCGTTGCGGCGGTTGTCTTGCCAGCCCAATCGCGGTAACGCCTTCGGCCATGTCCACGCCTTTGAACAAATCCCATGGCCGCCTGTCGATCAGCGCCAGCCATACGCCACGCGATCTGGTGACGCCCACGCCGCAGTTGAAAGGGGCCTGGCGGGCCAGGGTCATCACCCTGTTCCCCGAGGCATTCCCGGGCGTTCTGGGTCAATCGCTGACCGGCAAGGCGCTGCAGCACGGGCTGTGGGCGCTGGAGCCCATCGACCTGCGCGCCTTTGGCATCGGCAAGCATCGCAAGGTCGATGATACGCCCGCCGGCGGCGGGGCCGGTCTGGTGATGCGCGCCGATGTTCTGGGCCGCGCCCTGGGCCTGGCATCGCGCGGCACGCCCGCCGATAGCGCCCGCTGGCCGCGTGTCTTCCTGTCGCCCAGGGGCAAGCCCTTCACCCAGGCCGACGCGGCGCGGTTTTCAAAAGCCGAGGGCATGACGCTGCTATGCGGCCGGTTCGAAGGGGTCGATCAGCGCGTGATCGAGCATTTCGACATGGAAGAGCTGAGCCTTGGCGATTTTGTCATGACAGGCGGCGAGATCGCCGCCCAGGCGCTGATCGACGCCACCGTCCGGCTGATCCCGAATGTTCTGGGCAATCAGGCCTCGACGATCGAGGAAAGCTTCTCTGACGGTCTGCTGGAACATCCGCAATATACCAAACCCGCCGAATGGCTGGGCCACGAAATCCCCGAAGTGCTGCTGTCCGGCAACCACAAACGCATTGCCGATTGGCGCCGGGATCAGGCCGAAAAACTGACGCAAGACCGACGCCCCGATCTTTGGGCCGCCTATCTGGCCCGCAAACCCCGCTAACACCCTTGCATATGCGCGCGCCCTGCCCTACACACCGCCCGTTCCGGTCGGGTTGATCCGACTCAGCGGAACCGTTTTGTGTTTGGCCGGGCCACGGCAAACGGGGTTTCTTCGCCCTGCCCTTGCGGCCCCTCAAGATCACATCGCGCAAGAAGGAAAAGTTGACCTGATCTCTGGCGGGCGCAGCGGCGGACCCGGAAGAAGACCAAGAGCGCTTGGGGCGACATCACATTCGCGGGCAAACCGTGATCATTGTTGGAGAATTGCGATGGACCTGATCGCACAGATCGAGGCGGAGCAGATTGCCGCCCTGGGAAAAGACATCCCGGATTTCAAAGCGGGTGACACCATCCGCGTCGGTTACAAAGTGACCGAAGGCACGCGCAGCCGTGTCCAGAACTACGAAGGCGTCTGCATCGCGCGCAAGAACGGCGCGGGCATTGCGGGATCCTTTACCGTCCGCAAAATCAGCTTTGGCGAAGGCGTGGAACGTGTGTTCCCGCTGCATTCCACCAATATCGACAGCATCACCGTCGTGCGTCGTGGCCGTGTGCGCCGTGCCAAGCTGTATTACCTGCGCGCGCGTCGCGGCAAATCGGCCCGGATCGCGGAAGTCACCAATTACAAGCCCAAATCCGGCGCTGAAACCTGAAGGAGCGGATGTCATGAAAAAAGATACCCATCCCGAATACCACATCATCGACGTCAAGATGACGAATGGCGATGTCATCCAGATGAAATCCACCTGGGGGTCCGAAGGCGACCAGCTGGCGCTGGATATCGACCCCACCGTTCACCCGGCCTGGACCGGTGGCGGCGCACGTCTGATGGACACTGGCGGGCGCGTGTCCAAGTTCAAGAAAAAATACGAAGGTCTGGGTTTCTGAACCTGCGACCATCTCGGATTTACAAAAAAACGCCGCCCTTGTCCGGGGCGGCGTTTTCGCATTCAGGGCGGTTTGCTTGGCTTCAGCCCAATGGCGCGTGGACCGCGACATTGCCTCCTTCTGCCCGCGATCCGGGCCTGTGACGGTGCCGGGAATTGGTTGTGCTCTTTCCGGCCGGACAGGAAGCACCTGACAGTCCGAGCCAATCCTGGGACAGATAGGAATAATGCGCCCTGATCGGAGATGGCGTGGTTTCGCGCTTAACACTGGCCGCGCGGTTCCGTATATTGCGCCGCATCGGGCCAGCTATCGCAAAGAAAACCGCGGCCAGACAATAATAAGGGGACAGCGGTGGCGCATATCATCGTTTTCGGCAACGAAAAGGGCGGCTCGGGCAAATCGACCTCGGCCATGCATGTGGCAACCGCGCTGGCCCGCATGGGACACAGGGTTGGCGGGCTGGATCTGGATCTGCGCCAACAAAGCTTTGGCCGCTATATCGAGAACCGGCAGGCCACCATCACCAGACGTCAGTTGACGCTGGCGGCCCCGATGCTGATCGACTTGCCGGAGGTCGACCCAAGCCAGCTTGGCCCTGACGACAATATCTATGACCTGCGCCTTTCGGCGGCTGTCAGCAATCTCGAGAGCGGCTGTGATTTCATCGTTATCGACTGCCCCGGCTCGCATACCCGGCTCAGCCAGGTGGCGCATTCGCTGGCCGATACGCTGGTCACGCCACTGAATGACAGCTTTGTCGATTTCGACCTGCTGGCCCGGATCGACCCCGAGACCTATGACATCAAGGGCCCGTCGGTCTATTCGGAAATGGTCTGGCACGCCCGCCAGCTTCGCGCCCGCGCCGGGCTGACCCCGATCGACTGGATCGTGGTTCGCAACCGCCTGGGCGCGCAATACATGCATAACAAGCGCAAGGTCGGCGACGCCCTGACCGCGCTGTCGAAGCGGATTGGGTTTCGTGTGGCACCCGGCCTGTCCGAACGGGTGATCTTTCGGGAACTGTTCCCCACCGGCATGACGCTTCTGGATCTGCGCGAGATGGGGGTGGAGAAGATGAACATCTCGAATGTCGCCGCCCGCCAGGAAGTGCGCGATCTGGTCAAGGCGATGAATTTGCCGGGCGTGACGGTCGATTTCTGACGCCTCGGCATGCCGGAACGCTTTCGATGTCACCTGCGGCGCGATCCGGATTTGCGCGGGCATCTCCGAACCGGCACCTCCGGAAACCGCAAGGCTTCCTTAAAACACTTCTCGCCAATAGCTGAGCCAGGGTGCATCGCTTGAACCGCGTTGAAATCTTTGATTTCAGGCAGCGTTAAGGGGTTCAGGTTTTCTGAGAGGTGCTATTGATCGGCGCTGAGGCGCATTGCCAAAAGTGCCCGCGCCAGATCAGAAAACCCCCGCTGATCTTTCAGCGGGGGTTTGTCTATTCTCAACCACGTCATTCCCATGAAGCGGAAAGGACGGTTACCAGTCTTCCCGAACAATGGTGCGGGTCTTGACCGGCAGTTTCATCGCGGCAAGGCGCAGGGCCTCACGCGCGATGTCTTCGTTCACGCCGTCGATCTCGAACATCACGCGGCCGGGCTTGACCTTGCAGGCCCAGTAATCGACCGAACCCTTACCCTTGCCCATCCGCACTTCGACCGGTTTGGAGGTCACCGGCGTGTCCGGGAAAATCCGGATCCAGACCCGGCCCTGACGTTTCATATGACGCGTCATGGCGCGGCGGGCGGCCTCGATCTGGCGGGCGGTGACCCGCTCGGGCTCGATCGCCTTCAACCCGAAGGTGCCAAAGTTCAGGTCAGACCCGCCCTTGGCCTGGCCCCGGATACGGCCCTTGTGCATCTTGCGGAATTTGGTGCGCTTTGGTTGCAGCATCTTCTCTACTCCTTACCGGTCACGGCGGGGACGACCGCCGCCTTGAGGACGCGAACCGCCACCTTCCTGAGCCTCGGCATGACGGCGATCATGGGCCGACGGGTCGTGCTCCATGATCTCGCCTTTGAAGATCCAGGTCTTGATGCCGATGATGCCATAGGCCGTCTTTGCCTCGGCATGGGCATAATCGATATCGGCGCGCAATGTGTGCAGGGGCACACGGCCTTCACGATACCATTCGGTGCGCGCAATCTCGGCCCCGCCAAGGCGGCCCGCGACGTTGACACGGATCCCGAGCGAGCCCATCCGCATCGCGTTCTGCACGGCGCGTTTCATCGCACGACGGAACGACACCCGGCGTTCCAGCTGCTGTGCGATGCTTTCCGCAACCAATTGCGCATCCAGTTCCGGCTTGCGGATCTCGACGATGTTGAGATGCAGATCGCTGGCGGTCATGGCGGCCAGCTTGCGGCGCAGGGTTTCGATATCGGCACCTTTTTTGCCGATGATCACGCCCGGGCGCGCCGTGTGGACGGTGACGCGGCACTTGCGGTGCGGACGTTCGATGATGACCTTGGAAACACCCGCCTGCTTGCACTCCTCATGAATGAACGCGCGCATCTTGATGTCCTCCAGCAGGAGGTTTCCGTAGTCCTTGGTATCGGCATACCAGCGGCTGTCCCAGGTGCGGTTGATCTGAAGGCGCATGCCAATCGGATTGACTTTATGTCCCATTAGGCTTGCTCCTCAACTTGACGCACAGTGATGGTCAGTTCCGAAAACGGCTTGACGATTTTGCCAAACCGGCCACGGCCACGGGGACGGCCGCGTTTCAGGACCATGTTCTTGCCGACATAGGCCTCGGACACGACCAGTTCGTCGACATCGAGGTTATGGTTATTTTCGGCATTGGCGATGGCGGATTGAAGGCATTTCTTCACATCAATCGCAATCCGCTTTTTCGAGAAGGTGAGATCGGTCAACGCCTTTTCCACTTTCTTGCCACGGATCATCTGAGCCACGAGATTCAGTTTCTGAGGCGAAGTGCGCAGCATCTTCAGCTTGGCCATCGCCTCGTTATCCGCCACGCGGCGGGGATTTTTATCCTTGCCCATGGCTTATTTCCTCTTCGCTTTTTTATCAGCCGCGTGACCGTAAAAGGTCCGCGTCGGCGAATATTCACCAAACTTCTGGCCGATCATGTCCTCGGTGACATTCACCGGAATATGCTTGCGGCCATTATAGACGCCAAAGGTAAGACCCACGAACTGAGGCAGGATGGTAGACCGGCGCGACCAGATCTTGATGACCTCGTGACGACCCGATTCCTTGGATTTCTCGGCCTTCTTGAGGACATAGCTGTCGACAAAAGGGCCCTTCCAGACTGAGCGGCTCATATCAGCGGCCCTTCTTCTTGGCGTGACGCGAGCGGATGATCAGCTTGCTGGACGCTTTGTTCTTGTTACGGGTCTTGGCACCCTTTGTCGGCTTGCCCCAGGGCGTAACCGGGTGACGACCACCAGAGGTCCGACCCTCACCACCACCATGGGGGTGATCGACCGGGTTCATCACCACACCACGCACAGAGGGGCGGATGCCCTTGTGGCGGTTGCGACCGGCTTTGCCAAGGTTCTGGTTCGAATTGTCGGGGTTCGACACGGCACCAACGGTGGCCATGCATTCCTGACGCACCATGCGCAATTCGCCCGAGGACAGGCGGATCTGCGCATAACCACCATCACGACCGACGAACTGGGCATAGGTGCCGGCGGCACGGGCGATCTGGCCACCCTTGCCCTGCTTCAGCTCGATATTGTGGATGATGGTGCCGATCGGCATGCCGGAAAACGGCATTGCGTTGCCCGGTTTGATATCTGCTTTGGCGGACGCAATCACCTTGTCCCCGATACCAAGACGCTGCGGGGCCAGAATATAGGCCTGTTCGCCGTCTTCATAGCGGATCAGCGCAATGAACGCGGTCCGGTTGGGGTCATATTCGATGCGTTCGACGGTTGCCGGAACATCCATCTTGTTGCGCTTGAAATCAACGATGCGATAGAGACGCTTTGCGCCACCACCAATGCGGCGCATGGTGATCCGTCCGGTGTTGTTCCGGCCGCCATGTTTGCTCAAACCCTGAGTAAGGGATTTGACAGGACGTCCTTTCCACAGCTCCGAACGGTCGATCAGAACCAGCCCACGCTGGCCCGGCGTCGTTGGCTTATACGACTTGAGTGCCATGTTTACTGTCTTCCGTTTGCTTGTGTGGGTCACGTGAATGACCCTGATGCTATAGGCCCCCGTAGGTGCCCTGTTTTGCGGCCTTGAGACCAAAAGCGAAGCCCCGGACGAATCCGGGGCCAAGCCGATGGGGTCTAGTAGTGGAGGGCACCAACAGGGTCAATAGGGCGTCGAAAGAAAGAGCCCAGTCCGCGCGATGGCCAGACCGCGCGATGGCGATGCAAGGCTAATCCTGACCACTTTTTACCCGCCAGATCCAGAAGACCCTTGAGCGATATGCGCAGGTCGACCAATCGCCAGCCCAGGGGGCGGTCTGGTTGAGGCCGGGCCAATCCCGGATCGGTGCGGCTGAACACAGCATTACGAAAACCGCGGTATCTTCGGCATGTCTCAATGACAAAGGGCCCTCACAATCGTGAAGGCCCTTCCAGTCATTCATCCCCGCCCTTACAGACCGGTAGACACGTCAATCATGTTGCCCTCTTCGAGCGTCACATAGGCCTTTTTCACGTCCTTGCGGCGCCCGAGTGCACCCCGGAACCGTTTGGTTTTGCCTTTGGTGATCATCGTGTTGACCGCTTTGACCTTGACCCCAAAGAGGCTTTCAACCGCCTCCTTGATCTGGGGTTTGTTCGCGTCGATCGCCACTTCGAACACAACCGCGTTGGCCTCTGATGCCATGGTTGCCTTTTCCGTGATGACCGGCTTGCGGATCACGTCGTAATGTTCAGCTTTGGCACTCATTTCAGACGAGCCTCCAGTGCTTCGATACCTGCGCGTGTGATCACCAAGGTGTCACGCTTGAGGATATCATAGACGTTTGCGCCCATGGTCGGCAGAATATCGAGACCTTCGATATTGCTTGCCGCCAGAGCAAAGTTTGCGTCCACTTCCGAGCCGTCGATGATCAGCGCCCGCTTCCAGCCCAGTTCCTTGACCTGCTTGGCCAGGGTTCCGGTCTTGGCGGCATCCATCGCGATGGAGTCGATCACCACCAGTTCACCGGCTGCCGCCTTTGCGGACAGGGCGTGTTTCAGCCCCAGAACCCGCACCTTTTTGGGCAGATCATGGGCGTGGCTGCGCGGTGTCGGGCCTTTGTAAACACCACCACCGCGGAAGATCGGGGCCGAACGGGCACCATGGCGTGCGCCACCGGTGCCTTTTTGGCGATAGATCTTCTTGGTCGAGTAATTCACTTCGGACCGGGTTTTCACCTTGTGGGTGCCGGCCTGCGCCTTGTTGCGCTGCCAGCGGACAACGCGATGCAGGATATCGGCGCGCGGTTCCAGGCCAAACAGGGCCTCATCCAGATCCACGGTGCCGGCCTTGCCGCCGTCCAGTTTGATGACATCAGCCTTCATTCTTCCGCTCCTTCAGCCGGAGCCTCGACAGGAGCCTCTTCCACGGCGGCGCCTTTCAGCGCGGCGGGGAAGGGAACACCCTCAGGCAGTTTCTTCTTCATGGCGTCCTTGATGGTCACCCATCCGCCTTTCGATCCCGGAACCGCGCCCTTGATCATGATCAGGCCGCGATCCGCATCGGTGCGGACAACTTCGAGATTCTGGGTGGTGACACGGGCGGCACCCATGTGACCGGCCATCTTCTTGCCCTTGAACACCTTGCCGGGATCCTGACACTGGCCGGTGGAGCCGTGGCTACGGTGGCTGATCGACACGCCATGGGTGGCGCGCAGGCCCTTGAAATTCCACCGCTTCATCGCACCGGCAAACCCTTTACCGATCGAGATGCCCGAGACATCGACCTTTTGCCCCTCAAGGAAGTGCTCGGCCGAGATTTCGGCCCCCACTTCGATCAGGTTTTCAGGCGATACCCGAAACTCGGCCAGCTTGCGCTTCGGGGCGACCGATGCCGCCGCATAATGGCCACGCATGGCCTGGCTGACGCGTTTGACCTTGGCCGTGCCGGCGCCAAGCTGAACAGCCGAATAGCCATCCTTTTCAGCGGTGCGTTGTGCGACAACCTGCAGGTTGTCGAGTTGCAGAACGGTGACGGGAATCTGCTTGCCGTCATCCATGAACAGGCGGGTCATGCCCACCTTTTTCGCGATTACTCCAGAGCGCATCTGATTGCCCTCCTCAAACCGAGATCTGAACGTCAACACCGGCGGCCAGGTCGAGCTTCATCAGCGCGTCCACGGTCTGCGGCGTCGGGTCCACGATATCGAGCAGACGCTTATGGGTCCGGATTTCCCACTGGTCGCGCGATTTCTTGTCCACGTGGGGGCCACGCAGAACGGTGAATTTCTCGATCTTGTTCGGCAGCGGGATGGGCCCGCGCACCTGCGCACCGGTGCGCTTGGCCGTATTGACGATCTCTTGCGTGCTGGCATCCAGAACGCGATAGTCAAAGGCCTTGAGCCGGATGCGAATATTTTGGCTTTGGACTGCCATTGGTATCAGCCTTTCAAGGGCGTTGGAGTTGATAGGAGGACCACCGGCTCATCCGGTAGCCCTCATCGAACCCGTAGGTCGTATTCAGTCGATGATCTTCGAAACGACCCCGGCACCAACGGTGCGGCCGCCTTCGCGGATGGCGAAACGCAGGCCGGTTTCCATGGCGATGGGGGCGATCAGGTCGACCTCGAATTTCAGGTTGTCACCGGGCATCACCATTTCCGTGCCCTCGGGCAGCATCACGGTGCCGGTCACATCCGTCGTGCGGAAGTAGAACTGCGGACGGTAATTGGCAAAGAACGGCGTGTGACGGCCACCCTCTTCCTTGGTCAGGATATAGGCCTCGGCCTCGAATTTGGTGTGCGGGTTGACCGATTTCGGCTTGCACAGCACCTGACCGCGCTCAACACCGTCACGTTCGATGCCGCGCAGCAGGACGCCGACATTGTCGCCCGCCTCACCGCGATCCAGCAGCTTGCGGAACATTTCCACACCGGTGCAGGTCGTGGTCTTGGTGTCCTTGATGCCAACGATTTCAATGCTGTCGCCAACATTGATCACGCCACGTTCGATACGACCCGTGACAACCGTGCCACGACCCGAGATCGAGAACACATCCTCGATCGGCATCAGGAACGGCTGGTCGATCGCGCGGGTGGGGGTCGGGATATATTCGTCAACAGCCGCCATCAGAGCGCGGATCGATTTCTCGCCGATTTCCTCGTCGCGCCCTTCCAGAGCGGCCAGGGCCGAACCCGGAATGATCGGGATATCGTCGCCGGGATACTCATATTTATCCAGCAGCTCGCGGATCTCCATCTCGACCAGTTCCAGCAGCTCCTCGTCATCGACCTGATCGACCTTGTTCATGTAGACGACCATGTAGGGAATGCCGACCTGGCGCCCCAACAAGATGTGCTCACGGGTCTGCGGCATCGGGCCGTCAGCCGCGTTCACCACCAGGATTGCGCCGTCCATCTGGGCCGCGCCGGTGATCATGTTCTTGACGTAATCGGCGTGGCCGGGGCAGTCGACATGCGCGTAATGGCGGTTCTCGGTCTCATATTCGACATGCGCCGTCGAGATCGTGATGCCGCGGGCCTTTTCCTCGGGCGCGCCATCGATCTGGTCATAGGACTTGAAATCACCGAAATACTTCGTGATTGCCGCTGTCAGCGTTGTCTTGCCGTGGTCAACATGGCCGATCGTGCCAATGTTCACATGCGGTTTACTGCGGTCAAACTTTTCCTTTGCCATATTGGCCTCCTTGATTTTCCTTTGGGTGGTGGATTGAAAACCCACCCTACGGTTTGGGTAGGGCGGGGTTCACCCCGCCATCCCGATTATGCGAATTTCGACTGGATCTCTTCCGAGATGTTCTGCGGCACCGGTTCATAGTGATCGAACTGCATGGAAAAGTTCGCCCGCCCCGAAGACATCGACCGCAGGGTGTTGATATAGCCAAACATGTTGGCCAGCGGCACGAAGCAATCAATCGCGATGGCATTGCCGCGCGAATCCTGGCCCTGCACCTGACCGCGACGCGAGGTCAGATCGCCGATGATGCCACCGGTATATTCTTCGGGCGTCACGACTTCGACCTTCATGATCGGTTCCAGCAGCTTCGCACCGGCCTTGCGCATACCTTCGCGCATGCACATCCGTGCCGCGATCTCGAAGGCCAGAACGCTGGAATCCACATCGTGGAACTTGCCGTCGATCAGGGTGACCTTGAAATCAATCACCGGAAAGCCGGCCAGCGGGCCGCTATCCATGACCGAGTTGATGCCTTTTTCGACGCCGGGGATGTATTCCTTGGGAATCGACCCGCCAACGATCTTGCTCTCGAAGGAATAGCCTTCACCGGGCTCGGTCGGGCTGATGATCATCTTCACTTCGGCAAACTGACCCGACCCACCCGACTGTTTCTTGTGGGTGTAGCTATGTTCGACCTCATGGCCGATGGTCTCGCGATAGGCCACTTGCGGCGCGCCGATATTGGCCTCGACCTTGAATTCCCGCCGCAGCCGGTCAATCAGGATATCGAGGTGCAATTCGCCCATGCCCTTCATGATGGTCTGACCCGATTCAATATCGGTTTCCACCCGGAAAGACGGATCTTCGGCCGCCAGACGCGCCAGACCCTGGCTCATCTTTTCCTGGTCAGCCTTGGTCTTGGGCTCAACCGCGATCTCGATCACCGGATCGGGGAAGGTCATGGTTTCCAGAACCACCGGATCGTTGATCGCGCATAGCGTATCGCCGGTTGTGGTGTCTTTCAGACCGGCCAGCGCGATGATGTCACCCGCGAAGGCTTCGGTGATCTCGTCTTGCTTGTTGGAATGCATCATCACCATGCGGCCGATGCGCTCTTTCTTGCCTTTGGTCGAGTTCAGGAAGGTATCACCTTTGGCAATCTTGCCGGAATAGATCCGGGTGAAGGTCAGGGTGCCCATATAGGGATCGTTCATGATCTTGAAGGCCAGGCCCGAGAACGGCATGTCATCATCGGCGCGACGCGGGATGTTGCGGGTCTCGGTTTCGTCACCGGGTTTGAAGCCCATGTAATCGACCACGTCCATCGGGCTCGGCAGATAGTCGATCACGGCGTTCAGAAGCGGCTGAACCCCTTTGTTCTTGAAGGCAGAGCCAGCCAGAACGGGGATGAACTTGATGGCCAGCGTGCCGGCCCGGATCAGGCGGCGCAGCGTCGGCACGTCAGGCTCTTCGCCTTCCAGATAGGCCTCCATCACGTCGTCATCCATGTCGACCGCGATCTCGATCAGCTTGGCACGCCATTCTTCGGCGGTCTCTTTCAGGCTGTCGCGGATCGGGCGTTTTTCCCAGGTGGCGCCCAGATCTTCACCCTCCCAAACCCATTCTTCCATGGTGACCAGGTCAATGATGCCTTCCAGCTCGGTCTCGGATCCGATCGGGATCTGAATCGGAGCCGGTGTGGCCCCGGTGCGATCCTTGATCATGTGGACGCAGTTGAAGAAATCCGCACCGATCTTGTCCATCTTGTTGACGAACACGATCCGCGGCACCTTGTAGCGGTCGGCCTGACGCCACACCGTTTCGGTCTGCGGCTCGACACCGGCATTGGCATCCAGAACGGCAACCGCGCCATCCAGAACCGCCAGCGACCGCTCGACCTCGATGGTGAAATCCACGTGGCCGGGGGTGTCGATGATGTTCAGGCGGTGCTTTTCGGTATCCGTGGTTTCGCCATCTTCGGTGCGTTCCCAGAACGTGGTGGTCGCAGCCGAGGTGATGGTGATGCCGCGCTCCTGCTCCTGCTCCATCCAGTCCATGGTGGCCGCGCCATCATGGACTTCGCCGATATTGTGCGATTTGCCGGTGTAATACAGGATACGCTCGGTGCAGGTGGTCTTGCCCGCATCAATATGGGCCATGATCCCGAAGTTGCGGTAGCGGTCGAGCGGATAGTCGCGTGGCATTGAATTAGATCCTTGGGCGGAATTTACGAGAAGCCGGAGTTACCAGCGGTAATGTGAGAACGCTTTGTTGGCGTCGGCCATCTTATGCATGTCTTCGCGTTTCTTCACGGCAGAGCCGCGCGAATTGACGGCATCGACCAGTTCACCGGCCAGACGTTCTTCCATCGTGTTTTCATTGCGGGTCCGGCTGGCCTTGATCAACCAGCGGATGGCCAGCGCTTCGCGGCGTTCGGGGCGAACCTCGACGGGCACCTGATAGGTGGCACCACCGACCCGGCGGGACCGGACCTCAAGCGCGGGTTTGATATTCTCCAGCGCTTCGTGAAACACTTCCACGGGCGCGCGCTTCAGCTTTTCCTCAACCCGGTCAAAGGCGTTGTAGACGATGCGCTCTGCGATCGACTTCTTGCCGTCGATCATCAGGTTATTCATGAATTTGGTCAGAACCTTATCGCCAAATTTGGCGTCGGGCAGAACTTCGCGCTTCTCGGCGGCGTGACGACGGGACATCGGATGATCCTCTTATTTGGGGCGCTTGGCGCCGTATTTCGAACGACGCTGACGGCGGTCTTTCACGCCCTGCGTATCGAGAACACCGCGAATAATGTGGTAGCGGACACCGGGAAGGTCTTTCACCCGGCCGCCGCGGATCAGGACAACCGAGTGTTCCTGAAGGTTGTGGCTTTCACCACCGATATAGCTGATCACCTCAAACCCGTTGGTCAGACGCACCTTGGCCACTTTCCGCATCGCCGAGTTCGGCTTTTTCGGAGTCGTGGTATAGACGCGGGTGCAGACACCACGTTTCTGAGGGCAAGATTCCAAGTGCTGCGACTTGGACCGTTTTACTTTGGGCTGCCGCGGTTTGCGGATCAGCTGTTGAATCGTTGGCATTCGGTTCCCCGTCTCGCTCGTTCATGTCATCTGACGCCAACGCACACGCGAAAACGCCAATACCGCATGTGCCCTTTCCCTACCTGGAGGACACAGCGGTGGAAGTTTCAGAGGATCGAGGCACTATTTGCCCGGATCATGACCACTCAAATCTGTTTGTATGGCCCCAAAAGCGATGAACGCATGAGGGGTCAAGTGGCGCGGGATATAGGGGGAATCGGATGGGGTGTCAACAGCCGCACCGGGGCCATCTGGCCGCCGCATCACAGGCGGTGCGATAATGCCGCCCAGCCGGCCCGAAACGCGGCGATATCGACACCAAAGCGGCGCGCCAGCAGGTCGGGGCAATCCTCGGGGTCCAACCGAAACGTGCCGGTGCCGGCCAGGCCCACGGGGCTGTCATTGGTGGCATGCACACCGCGCAGAAACATCAGCTGGCCGGTATGCGAAACCAGCGGCATCCGCTGCCAGACCTTCTGATGCGGGAAATCCATCACACAGGCCGCATCACCGGGCTTCAGGAACACCGTCAGCGCCGCCGCCCAACAATGGCTGATCACCGGGGTCAGTGCAATCTCGGCCCCGTCAGCGCTCACCACCACGCCCTTGCCCTGATCCAGCGCAACCCGGCCCTTTTGCCGAAATAACGGGCGGATCTGCGGTGCCGCCCGGTGGATCATCTGAACATAGTTCACCGCCACCGCGTCATCGTCGTCCAGCCGGAACTCGGCCACCATATCGGCCGCCGGATCGCGCGCCGCGCGCAGGATCTCACGATAGACCAACCGGTGCGGCCCGGTGGCGCGAAATAGCGGCCGGATCTGTGGCACATCGGCGATCATCGCCAGCAGCCGGGCCCTATAGGGTTGCGGCAGATCATCGCCCATCAGCAACAGCAGCGTGAAATCATCCCGCGTCTGCGCCCTGAGCCCGGGCAAGGCGATATGTTCGAACCAGAACAGACGGGTTTCCATCCGCGCCGGATCATATAGCGCCGCCCGCCGCTCGGCCATCGTGGCATGGCGGGTCTGAAACCCCTCCAGTTCGGCCGGATAGGAAAACCGGCACAGGCCCAGCACCTGCAATCTGGGATCGCTATCCATTGGCCGCCCTCACCCTGCTTTCGCGATAGATCGTGAATATCCCGGTTGCCACCACAACGCCCGCCCCCGCCAGCGTCAGGACATCCGGCCAGTCACCGAACAGATACCAGCCCAATGCCAGCGCCCAGATCAACATGGTATAGCGAAACGGCGCCACAAAGCTGACCTCGCCCACCCGCATCACCATGATCGACAACAGATAGCCCGCGATGATGAACACCGCCGCCAACGCCACCAGCACCGCCCCGCGTGACGAGACTGCCGCCCAGTCCTGCGGGATCATCATCACCCCGCCAAAACCGGCAACCGAGACCGCCGTGATCACCGCAACCGCCAGCGACGGCACCGCGTCCGACAGCTGCCGGGTAAAGATGTCCCGCGCGGTGAACAGCGCCACCGCCAGCAAGACCAGCAGCGAATAGGAATTGAACCCCGCCGTCCCCGGCTGCACGATCAGCAAGACGCCGATCATGCCGACCAAAATCGCAATCAGACGTTTCCAGCCCACAGGTTCGCCCAGAAAAACCGCCGCCGCCAGCGATACCGTCAACGGCAATGACATCAGAAAGGCGCTGATATTGGCCAGCGGCATATGCAACAGCGCGGTCAGGAAACTGACCATCCCCCCCAGTTCGGCCAGCGTGCGCCCGACCACAAGCCAACGGTCGCCGCGCGGAATGCGCATGCTCCGCAATCCCATCGCATAGGCCAGCCCGACGATCAGAACACTGGTCAGCACGCCGCGCAAAAAGATGATCTGAAACAGCGGCATCTCAGGTGCCAGAAGTTTCACGCAGGCATCGTTGAAGGTGAATGCCGCCATGCTGCCCATCATATAGACCGCGCCGCGCAGATTTGGCGATAGCGTCATTCGGCCCCGTCCGCGCCACCGAACTTGCGCCACATCAGCGGCATCACCACGTCAGGGTCCAGCCCGAACCGATTGCGCAAGATCGCCCTGGCCCTGGGTTTTTCAATGACCACCGCGCCTGGCGGGATCGACCGGTCGCTGTCATTATGCTGATGCAGGGTGCGCAGGAACATCAGGTCGGTCGGGTCGGTCCACATCCTTGTATAGGCCCCCACCCGGCGATGGTTCCAGCGAAACATGTTGGATTGGTCATCGGGTTTGGTGATCATGGCGCTGGCCAGACCCAGAGGCCCGATTTCGCGGAAATCGTGAAACGGGGTCTCCTTGTCGTTCATGTCCCAGTAGATGCCGCGATGAAACGCCACCACGACCGGGTGATCGGCATCGGCCCATCCGGCCGCGATCATGTGATCGGCGGCGGCGCGGGTTTTCTCGATGTAATCCACCGCCACCGCATCATCATCATCAATCCGGAACCCGGTCATGAAATCGGCGCCGTCGCTCAGCCCGCGGCGATAGGCCCGCCTTGTCGAATTGAGCGGCCCGTGCGGCTCGAATGCGCAGATCCGCAGAAACGGGTATTGATCGGCCAAGCCCTTCAGCCGGGTGCGAAACCGCATCGGCATCGAGGTGCCGATCAGAACCACAAGCTTGAAATCGAGGTCGCTCTGCGCCGCCAGCGACGGCAGGCAGAGCTTCTCGAAAAACGCAAACCGCCGGTTCATGCGTTGCTGGTCGTAAAGCTCCTCCATCAGCGCCTCGATCCCCAGTTTCGAGGCCTCGAACCCGCCCTCGCCGAGATAGGAAAACCGGCACAGGCCGACGATCTGATTGTTGAAGGGGGGGGGCATGGCTCTGCTCTCTTGCGATTTTTCTTTGCCGCGATGCTAAGCGAAATGGCCGGATGAGGGAATCCCAAAGGTGGAATGGATCCGGGACAGGATTCAGCCAACCAGAAAACTGCCCTTGCGGTTTGATCCCGAATGTTCAGCGCGCCGGTTGACATGGAACAAGGCGCGCCCGAATGCGGCGCACTGCCCTGGCCGCGACAAGAATGCGGCAATTGAATTTCCCCTGCGCCAGCAACATCATACAAAACCATACAAAACGCCCGGCAGCCGGATCTGGAAGGCGTCGCGCACGCCCCTTATGTGAAGCATGTCGCGGCGGTTCGTCAGACAGAGTCAACCGCCCCTCGTGCCCGGGCCGCCATGGCCCGAAAATGTCTCGGACTTTACAGATCAAGGAGCAGATCATGAAACCCTTCCTCCTTTCAACCATCGCCCTGCCCGCCCTTTCAGTGGCAGCCTGGGCGCAAACCGATATCCGGCCCCTCTACGGGTATGAACCGCATATGTGGAGCAGTGGCGGGTGGATGTTCCTGGGGCCGCTGATGATGATCCTTTTCCTCGCCGGTATCGTCGCTCTGATCGTCCTGGCAGTGCGCTGGATCGGGGCGGCCCCCGGTCAGGGCACGGGGGCAGCGCCCCTGCCCGGCAAGGCCCCTCTCGATATTCTCAGGGACCGCTTTGCACGCGGTGAGATTGAGCGCGACGAGTTCGAGGAACGCAAACGCGCGCTTGGCGAATAGCCCGGTCTGGCCGCGTCGGGACATATTCCGGGGATGGCCAGACGCTCAGGGGCGGGATCCCTTGGTTCCGCCCCACCCCAAACCAACAGCCCCCCGCCCGTGTTCACCGGCGGGGGCTTTTTTTCAGATCAGTTGGGTAATCCGCGCCATGGGTCAGCCCCTATTGACCCCCGGCAAGGGCGAGAACCCGCTCCACCCGGGCGTTGGCCTCGTGATGAACCTCGCAATAGGCATCCAACACGATACCCCTGATCCATTTAGAAGCCGGATCATTTGCCAATCGCGACGACCAGAAAAAGCGGGTTCGAAATGGCGGCAGCGATATCGGGGGGATCCGCGGTTGCAGATCGTAGGTTTCCATGTCCCAGGCCATCAGAACCCGGGGAAACGTGCCAATGAGATCGCTGCGCGCCAGCAACGGCCCCAGGCTGGAAAATTCCGAAATCATAGCGCCAACATGCCGCTCCGGCGGCCGGGCACCGGTATGATTTTCCAGGGGGCTGGGCGAGTCATTGGCAATACTCACCTGCACATGGCCGTAGCTTGACCAGGCTTCAGCCCCCCAATCAGACAGCGCCGGATGGCCCGCGCGCATGAAACTCGTCCATTGAAAACTCGGAACCTCGATCTCGTCCAACCCGTCCGGCAGCCGGGTTTCGCCGCCCAGATGGGCGATATCGACCAACCCTTCAGCGGTGGCGGCATAGACCTGGCGCGGTGCCGAGAGCCATTCCAGCTTGACCCCGGGGGCGGCGCGATGAACCCGGTTCATGACCTCGGACAAAAACCGCCCCGAAATCGGGCAGGCTACGCGAAAAACCCGGTCGCTGGTGGCGGGATCAAACGGCTCTGGCAGGGCAAGGATACGCTTGATGGCGCGCAGGATCGGGCGCACATCTTCGATCAGGGTCATGGCAAAGGGGCTTGGCTGCATGCGCCCGCCAACCTTGACCATCAGCGGATCGCCCACCTGCTCGCGCAGCCGCGCCAGCGCATGGCTGACGGCCGAGGGCGTCTTTCCCAGTTTCCCGGCCGCAGCCGCGACGCTGCCTTCCACCATCAGGGCCTCGAAAACCACCAGCAGATTCAGGTCGATCCGGTGTAGCTGAATTTCCTTCATGACCGCTGAAAACCTTTCGTTTGCAGGCTGTGGCGGGTTGGCGCAATCTGGCCCCACATCACAACCTAAGGCACTTCTCGGAATAGCTGGGGCATGATGTATCACCTAACGCGGTGAAATCCAGGATTTCAGGCAGCGTTCAGGGATGCAGGTTTTTCCGAAAGTGCACCAACATTCATTCAGCAGAAAAGGACCCGTTCCGATGGGATTGAAAATCATTGGCTCCGGCTTTGGCCGGACAGGCACGATGTCAACAAAAATGGCGCTCGAGGAATTGGGCTTTGGCCCCTGCCATCACATGGTCGAGGTGATGGGACACCCGGCCCAGCCCGCCTTTTGGGCCGATCTTGCCAAGGGTGTGGACCTGGATTGGGCAGAGGTCTTTGCCGATTATACCAGCCAGGTCGATTTTCCCGGTGCCGCGGTCTGGCACCAGCTTGCCATCGCCTTTCCCGATGCCAGGGTGATCCATACCGAACGCCCCGAGGATGACTGGTGGGCCAGCTATTCAACCACAATCGGCAAGTTCTTTGCCCATCGTGAAAGCCTGCCCCTGCCGCCACCGATCGCGGCCATATTCGAAACGATGGACAAGCTTCTTGTGAAAGATGTGTTCGGCGGGCTGGACCGGGACACCTCGATCGCCGCCTATCGGCGCAACAATGAAAAAGTCCGCGCCACCATCCCGGCCGACCGGCTGCTGATCTTCACGCCGTCGGATGGCTGGGATCCGCTGTGCCGTTTCCTTGGTGTGGCCGCCCCCGGCACGGAGTTCCCGCGCAGCAATGCCCGCGATGAGTTTTGGGCGCATTTCGGGGGCGAGCCTGCGGTGGCCTGACGGTTCATCTTTCTGACCGGGTCATCACCTGCTGCCGGTTTATCCGGCGCAAATGAAAAACCCCCGCCAGTTTTCACCGGCGGGGGTTTTCTTGTCAGATGGCGCAGAGGTTATTCATCCTCGGATACCGGCTTCTTGAAGAGACCCTCCTCGGCCGGATCGGGCTCGGGTGCGGCCAATGCGGCGGCAGCTTCGGCCTGGGCGCGGGCTTCCTCGATCACCTTCAGATCGCGTTCCTGCGCAATCTTGCGAACCTGCTGCGTCGCGCCACCGGTGCCGGCCGGAATGAGACGCCCGACGATGACGTTTTCCTTCAGGCCGACCAGCTTGTCACGCTTGCCCTGCACCGATGCCTCGGTCAGCACGCGGGTGGTTTCCTGGAACGATGCCGCCGAGATGAACGACCGGGTTTGCAGGCTGGCCTTGGTGATCCCCAGAAGGATCGGCTCGCCCGTGGCCGGACGTCCGCCTTTGGCAATCGCCTTCTCATTGGCTTCGTCAAACTCGGCCTTATCGACGTTCTCGCCCTTCAGCAGCGTGGTTTCTCCTGAATCCTGGATCTCCCATTTTTGCAGCATCTGGCGCACGATCACCTCGATATGCTTGTCGTTGATCTTCACGCCCTGCAGACGGTAGACATCCTGCACCTCGTCGATCAGGTAATTGGCCAGCGCTTCGATCCCCAGGATCCGCAGAATGTCATGCGGGGCCGGGTTGCCATCCATGATATAGTCGCCCTTCTGGACGAAATCACCCTCGGCCACGGGGATGTGCTTGCCCTTGGGCACCATGTATTCCACCGGCTCCTGCGCTTCGTCGGCCGGAACAATCGCGATGCGGCGCTTGTTCTTGAAGTCGCGGCCAAACTTCACATAACCATCCTTTTCGGCGATGATTGCGTGATCTTTCGGACGACGGGCTTCAAACAGTTCCGCCACACGCGGCAGACCACCGGTGATATCCTTGGTCTTGGCCCCCTCACGCGGGATCCGCGCGATAACCTCACCGGCCGGCACCTGCTGGCCGTCCTCGACCGACAGGATCGCGTCAACCGACATGGCGTAGATCACCGGATTGCCCAGATCGTTGCGCATCGGTTCGCCATCTTCGCCGATGATCATGACCTCTGGTTTCAGCTCGTTGCCTTTCGGGGCCGATCGCCAGTCCGACACGATCTTTTGCGTCATGCCGGTCGCATCATCGGTATCGTCCCGCACCGAAATGCCGCTGATCAGATCCACGAACTTCACCGTGCCTGGCTTTTCGGCGATGATCGGCAGGGTATAGGGGTCCCATTCATAAAGACGATCGCCAAGTGCGACAGATGCGCCCTCAGCAACATGGACCTTGGAGCCATAGCTGAGCTTGAAGCTGGCGCGTTCCTCGCCCTGGTCATCGACAATGACCAATTGCATGTTGCGCCCCATGACAACCTGTTCTCCGGCCTCATTGGCCAGAAGGCTGGCATTGCGGAACTCGATCTTGCCTTCCTGCCCCGCTTCCTGGAACGATTGCTGACCACCCTGGGCCACCCCACCGATGTGGAAGGTCCGCATTGTCAGCTGCGTGCCGGGTTCACCGATGGATTGCGCCGCGATGATACCCACCGCTTCGCCCGTATTCACGCGCGTGCCGCGCGCGAGGTCCCGGCCATAGCAGGTGGCACAAACGCCTTCCTCGGACTCGCAGGTCAGCGGCGACCGGATCCGCATCTGCGCAACACCGGCCTTGTCAACCGCTTCGGCCTTGCGTTCGTCGATCAGCTCACCCTCAGTCAGCAGAACCTCATCAGTGCCGGGAACCAGCACATCTTCGGCTGCCGTCCGGCCCAGAATGCGTTCGGCCAGCGATGACACGACCTCACCATCACGGGTTGCCGCTTCGGTGGTGATGGATCGCGAGGTGCCGCAATCGACCAGACGCACGATGCAATCCTGCGCCACGTCAACCAGACGCCGGGTCAGATAGCCCGAATTCGCGGTTTTCAACGCCGTGTCCGACAGGCCTTTGCGCGCCCCGTGGGTGGAGTTGAAATATTCCAGAACGGTCAGACCTTCCTTGAAGTTCGAGATGATCGGCGTTTCGATGATCTCGCCCGAAGGTTTGGCCATCAACCCGCGCATACCGCCCAACTGCTTCATCTGCGTGACCGAGCCACGAGCCTTGGAATCGGCCATCATATAGACCGAGTTCGGCTCCTGCTCGACGCCGCTTTCGTCGAATTTTTTGGACGAGATCGTTTCCATCATGGCGGCGGTGACCTGATCGTTACATTTCGACCAGGCATCAATGACCTTGTTGTATTTCTCGCCCTGGGTAATCAACCCGTCCATATATTGCCGCTCAAAGCCTTTGACCTGCTCGCGCACGCCATCGACAATTTCCCATTTGGTGTCGGGAATGACCATGTCATCCTTGCCAAACGAGATCCCGGCCTTGCAGGCCTCGCGGAAACCCAGCCCCATGATCTTGTCGCAGAAAATGACGCTCTCCTTCTGGCCGCAATAGCGGTAGACGGTGTCGATCACTTCCTGAACCTGGCCCTTTTTCATCAGCCGGTTGACCAGGTCGAACGGTGCCTTGGCATTCAGTGGCAAAAGCTCGCCCAGTTTCAGGCGGCCCGGTGTGGTCTCAAAGCGTTTGCTGATCTCGTTGCCTTCGTCATCAATCTGGGCAATGCGGGCCTGGATCTTGGCGTGCAGATGCACTTCACCGGCATTCAGCGCGTGGCTCACCTCGTCGATATCGGAAAACGCCATGCCCTCGCCCTTCATGCCCTTGCGCTCAAGCGTCAGGTAATAAAGGCCCAGAACCATATCCTGCGACGGCACGATAATGGGGGCGCCGTTGGCGGGCGACAAAACGTTGTTCGTCGACATCATCAAAACGCGGGCTTCCAGCTGTGCCTCAAGGCTCAGCGGCACATGCACGGCCATCTGGTCGCCGTCGAAATCGGCGTTGAAGGCGGAACAGACCAGCGGGTGCAGCTGGATGGCCTTGCCCTCAATCAGCACCGGCTCGAACGCCTGAATGCCAAGCCGGTGCAGCGTCGGTGCCCGGTTCAGCATCACCGGATGTTCGCGGATCACCTCATCGAGAATGTCCCACACTTCGGGGCGCTCTTTTTCGACCAGCTTCTTGGCCTGTTTCACGGTGCTGGACAGGCCCTTGGCCTCCAGCCGCGAATAGATGAAGGGTTTGAACAGCTCCAGCGCCATCTTTTTCGGCAACCCGCATTGATGCAGCCGCAATTCGGGACCCGTCACAATGACGGACCGGCCCGAGAAATCGACCCGCTTGCCCAACAGGTTCTGCCGGAACCGGCCCTGCTTGCCTTTCAGCATATCGGAAAGCGATTTCAGCGGCCGCTTGTTGGCCCCGGTGATGACGCGACCGCGACGGCCATTGTCAAACAGCGCATCGACAGATTCCTGCAACATCCGCTTTTCGTTGCGGATGATGATGTCGGGCGCGCGCAACTCGATCAGCCGCTTCAGGCGGTTGTTGCGGTTGATCACCCGGCGATAGAGATCGTTCAGGTCCGATGTCGCAAAGCGACCGCCATCCAGCGGCACCAGCGGGCGCAGTTCCGGCGGAATGACCGGGATCACGGTCAGGATCATCCATTCCGGGCGGTTGCCCGATTCCAGGAAGCTCTCGACGATTTTCAGCCGCTTGATGATTTTCTTGGGCTTCAGCTCACCGGTGGCAACTTTCAGGTCTTCGCGCAGCGTCGCGGCTTCCTGTTCCAGATCGATGGCCTGCAGCATCTCACGGATGGCTTCGGCACCGATATTGGCCTGGAACGCGTCCATGCCATAGGCATCCTGGGCGTCCATGAACTCTTCTTCGTTCATCAACTGGCCATAGGTCAGGTCGGTCAGGCCGGGCTCAATGACGACGTAGTTCTCGAAATAGAGGATCCGCTCCAGATCGCGCAGGGTCATGTCCAGCATCAACCCGATCCGCGAGGGCAGCGATTTCAGGAACCAGATATGGGCCACCGGTGCGGCCAGCTCGATATGGCCCATGCGTTCGCGGCGGACCTTTTGCAGCGTAACCTCGACACCGCATTTCTCGCAGACGACGCCGCGATATTTCATCCGCTTGTATTTGCCGCACAGGCATTCGTAATCCTTGACCGGGCCAAAGATGCGGGCACAAAAGAGGCCATCACGCTCAGGCTTGAACGTGCGGTAGTTGATGGTCTCGGGCTTCTTGATCTCGCCGTAAGACCAGCTGAGGATCCGCTCGGGGCTGGCCAGAGAGATCTTGATTTCGTCGAACACTTTCTGGGGGGCCAGCGGGTTGAACGGGTTGTTGGTGATTTCCTGGTTCATGTCTTGACCTTTCTCAGGCTGTGCGTCGGTGAAGAGGGGGGAAGGCGCGTCAACGCGCCTTCGAAAAGCGCCTTCAAAGGCGCTTTTTCCGTCACTCTTCCTCCTCCGCATCCAGGAGTTCCATGTTGAGGCCGAGGCCCCGCACTTCCTTGACGAGAACGTTGAACGATTCCGGCACGCCGGCCTCGAAATTATCCTCACCCTTGACGATCGACTCGTAAACCTTGGTCCGGCCCGCCACGTCATCGGATTTCACCGTCAGCATCTCTTGCAGCGTGTAAGCCGCGCCATATGCCTCCAGCGCCCAGACCTCCATTTCCCCGAAACGCTGGCCGCCGAACTGGGCTTTGCCACCCAGAGGCTGCTGCGTGACAAGGCTGTAAGGCCCGGTAGAGCGCGCGTGGATCTTGTCATCGACCAGGTGATGCAGTTTCAGCAGGTATTTCACACCCACCGTCACCTGACGGGAAAACTGTTCACCGGTGCGGCCATCAAACAGGTCCGACTGGCCCGAGGTGTCAAACCCGGCCCGGGTCAGGGCATCATTGATATCGGCCTCCTTGGCACCGTCAAACACCGGCGTGGCAATCGGAACGCCTTTGGTGACATTGCCGGCCACTTCGACCAGACGATCCTCGTCCATATCGACCATGATTTCGTCATAGACGCCGCCATAGGCGATCTTCATGGCGTCGCGCACCGGGGTCATGTCGCCCGACCGGCGGTATTCGCCAAGCGCCTCGTCGATTTTCAGCCCCATGCCGCGCGCGGCCCAGCCCATATGGGTTTCCAGGATCTGACCGACATTCATCCGGCTGGGAACACCAAGCGGGTTCAGCACGAAATCAACCGGGGTGCCATCGGCGAGGAACGGCATGTCCTCCATCGGCACGACCTTGGAAATCACGCCCTTGTTGCCGTGACGCCCGGCCATCTTGTCACCCGGCTGCAGCTTGCGCTTCACCGCGATGAACACCTTGACCATCTTCATCACACCCGGCGGCAGATCATCGCCCCGGCGCACTTTCTCGACCTTGTCCTCGAACCGGTGATCAAGCGCGCGTTTCTGGATGTCGAACTGTTCGTTCAACGCCTCGACCTGGGCGGCGTCCTGTTCGTCGCCCAGCGCCAGCTGCCACCACTGGCCACGGCTCAGTGTCTCCAGCAATTCTTCGGTGATCTCCGAATTCGACTTGACGCCCTTTGGCCCCTTCACGGCGGATTTGCCAAGGATCATGCCCTTCAGGCGGGCATAGATGTTGCGTTCCAGAATATGCAGCTCGTCGTCGCGGTCACGGCTCAGACGCTCCACTTCCTCACGCTCGATCTGAAGCGCACGCTCGTCTTTCTCCACACCATGGCGGTTAAAGACGCGCACCTCGACCACGGTGCCGAAATCACCCGGCTTGACCCGCAATGACGTATCGCGCACGTCGCTGGCTTTTTCGCCAAAGATGGCGCGCAGCAGTTTTTCCTCCGGCGTCATCGGGCTTTCGCCCTTGGGGGTGATCTTGCCGACCATGATATCGCCCGGCTCGACCTCCGCGCCGATATAGACGATGCCGGCCTCATCGAGGTTGCGCAGCGCTTCCTCACCGACATTGGGGATGTCGCGGGTGATCTCTTCCGGTCCCAGCTTGGTATCGCGGGCGGCGACCTCGAATTCCTCGATATGGATCGAGGTAAAGACGTCATCGCGGGCAATGCGCTCGGAGATCAGGATCGAGTCCTCATAGTTGTAGCCATTCCACGGCATGAACGCGACGATGATGTTCTTGCCAAGCGCCAGTTCCCCCATATCGGTGGAGGGGCCATCGGCAATCACTTCATCCTTGCTGACCTTGTCACCCACCTTCACCAGCGGACGCTGGTTGATGCAGGTGTTCTGGTTGGAACGCTGGAATTTGCGCAGGCGGTAGATATCGACACCGGCATCGCCCAGCTCCAGATCCTCAGTGGCGCGCACGACGATCCGCTGTGCATCGACCTGGTCGATCACACCGCCGCGTTTGGCCATGATGGCCGCGCCCGAATCCTTGGCCACGACAGCCTCGATCCCGGTGCCCACAAACGGCGCATCCGCCTGCAACAAAGGCACTGCCTGACGCTGCATGTTCGACCCCATCAGAGCGCGGTTGGCGTCGTCGTTTTCCAGAAACGGAATCAGCGAGGCGGCAACCGAAACCAGCTGCTTGGGGCTGACATCGATCAGGTCCACATTGTCACGCGGGCTCATCGTATATTCGCCCGAGCGGCGGGTGTTCACCAGTTCGTTGATGAACCTGCCATTCTCGTCCAGCGTTGCGTTGGCCTGCGCCACGGTATGGCGCATTTCCTCGGTCGCCGACATATACTGAACTTCGTCGGTCACCTGGGCGTCAACGACCCTGCGATACGGCGTCTCGATGAAGCCGTATTTATTCACCCGCGCATAGGTGGCAAGGCTGTTGATCAGGCCAATGTTCGGCCCTTCCGGCGTCTCAATGGGACACATCCGGCCATAATGGGTCGGGTGCACGTCGCGCACTTCGAACCCGGCCCGTTCACGGGTCAGACCGCCCGGCCCAAGCGCCGACAGGCGGCGTTTATGGGTCACTTCAGACAGCGGGTTGGTCTGGTCCATGAATTGGCTAAGCTGGCTGGAGCCAAAGAATTCGCGCACTGCCGCCGCCGCCGGTTTGGCGTTGATCAGATCCTGCGGCATCACCGTGTCGATCTCGACGGATGACATGCGTTCCTTGATGGCGCGTTCCATGCGCAACAGGCCGACGCGATACTGATTTTCCATCAGCTCGCCGACCGAACGCACCCGGCGGTTGCCGAGATGGTCGATATCGTCGATATCGCCCTTGCCATCGCGCAGCATGACCAGCGCCTTGATACAGGCGACAATGTCTTCCTTGCGCAGCGTGCGGATCGTATCTTCGGCATCCAGCGCCAGACGCATGTTCATCTTGACCCGGCCGACGGCGCTGAGGTCATAGCGCTCGCTGTCAAAGAACAGCTGATCAAACAGGCCCGAAGCCGCATCCACGGTGGGCGGCTCGCCCGGGCGCATGACCCGGTAGATATCCATCAGCGCGGTATCGCGGCCCAGATTCTTGTCGACGGCCATGGTGTTGCGCATGTAGGGGCCGACATTGATATTGTCGATGTCCAGAACCGGGATCTCGGTATAGCCCGCATCCAGCAGCTCCTTCAGCGTGCCGCCGGTCACTTCGCCTTCCTTGTCCAGCTCCCAGGTCAGCTCATCGCCGGCCTCGACATAGATCGCGCCGGTTTCCTCGTTGATGATGTCCTTGGCAACATAGCGGCCGATGATCTGGTCGAACGGCAACAGCAGCTCGGTCACGGTCCCTTCGTCGATCAGTTTCTTGACCGCGCGCGGGGTGATCTTCTTCGCTGCCTCGGCAATCACTTCGCCGGTGGCGGCGTCAACAAGATCATAGGTCGGGCGGGTGCCGCGCACGCGTTCGGGAAAGAACTTGGTGGCCCAGCCCTGGTTTTTCTCAAGCCGGAAGGTCACGGTGTCATAATAGGCATCCATGATGCCTTCCTGATCCATACCCATGGCATAAAGCAGCGTGGTGACAGGCAGTTTGCGGCGCCGGTCGATGCGCGCGAATACGATGTCCTTGGCGTCAAACTCGAAATCCAGCCACGAGCCGCGATAGGGGATGATGCGGCAGGCAAACAGCAGTTTGCCCGAGCTGTGCGTCTTGCCCTTGTCATGGTCAAAGAACACGCCGGGGCTGCGGTGCATCTGGGAAACGATGACGCGCTCGGTGCCGTTCACGACAAAGGTGCCGTTGGGCGTCATCAGGGGCATGTCGCCCATGAACACGTCCTGTTCCTTGATATCCTTGACCGATTTGGCACCGGTATCCTCGTCGATATCAAACACGATCAGGCGCAGGGTCACCTTCAGCGGCGCGGCATAGGTCATGTCGCGCTGCTGGCATTCCTCAACATCGTATTTCGGCTGCTCCAGCTCATACTTGACGAATTCAAGCACGGCGGTCTCGTTGAAATCCTTGATCGGGAACACCGATTGAAAGACACCTTTGATGCCGTCGCCATCGGTCGGGGTTTCCTGATCACCGGATTTCAGGAACAGATCATACGAGGATTTCTGAACCTCGATCAGGTTCGGCATCTCCAATACTTCGTCGATCTTGCCATAGAATTTGCGGATACGTTTCTGGCCTGCGTAGGTCTGAGCCATGCTCTCAAACACCTTTCCGTTTCGTTTGTATTGCACACACCGTCGGGGCACCGGCGCGGCCGCACATTGAAACCAGCGGGTTCGGACCAATTCGTGCCCACCGTCCCACCGGCAGGCTCCCGATCCATTGAACCGCGCCTTAGAGAAGACCCGCCATCTTGCGGGCCCTCGCTAAGACGAGGTTGGCCGGACCCGGAGGGCTTCCCCCGGATCCAGCCATTTGATGTCGCGTCCCGGCCAGCAACGGCCGGGATGGCAATCACTTCAGTTCGACCTCTGCGCCAGCTGCTTCCAGCTTGCTCTTGATGTCTTCTGCTTCGGCCTTGTCGACGCCTTCCTTGACGGCTTTGCCGCCGGCTTCGACCAGGTCTTTTGCTTCTTTCAGGCCCAGCCCGGTGATCGAACGAACCTCTTTGATGACGTTGATCTTCTTGTCGCCGGGCGACTTCAGGATCACGTCAAATTCGGTTTGCTCTTCGGCGGCTTCGCCACCGGCGTCGCCACCGGCTGCCATCATCACGGCGCCGCCAGCGGCGGGCTCGATGCCATACTCATCCTTGAGGATGGTTTTCAGTTCTTGTGCTTCCAGCAGGGTCAGGTTGACGATGCTTTCGGCGAGTGCTTTCAGATCAGCCATATTACAGGTTCCGTCTCTAGGTTTGTGTTCCAACGTCGTATGGGCCATGCCCTACGATGCGGTCTCAAAGGTTGCGTTACGCGGCTTCCGCCTTCTCTTCGATGGTCGAAAGGATGCTCGCGATGTTCGATGCAGGTGCGCCAATGGCCCCCGCGATGTTTGCAGCAGGCGCCGCAATGCAGCCAACGATGGAGGCAATGAGCTCCTCGCGGGATGGCATCGCTGCGACGGCTTTCACACCGGCGGGATCCAGTGCCGTTTCGCCCATTGCACCGCCAAGAATGACAAATTTGTCATTCGCCTTGGCATATGCTTCCGCGACCTTGGCAGCTGCCACGGGGTCGTCGGAAAAGGACAGAACGGTCATGCCCGTCATCAGGTCGGCAATGCCTTCGCACGGCTTTCCCTCAAGGGCGATCTTGGCGAGCCTGTTCTTGGCGACACGAACGGATCCACCCGCTTCACGCATTTGCGCGCGCAGATCCTGCATCTCGGCAACCGTGAGGCCTTCGTAGTGCGAGACCACGACGACGCCAGAGCTTTCGAAGATCTGGCCAAGTTCCTCGACCACTTTCTCTTTCTGGGCTCTATCCACAGTATTACTCCAATTTGGGGGCGAACCCCCGGCTCATGAATATCGGGTTACCCCGACCTTTAATATCGGGTTGCCCCGAGTCTTGATGTCGGGTTGCCCCGACCCTTGATGGTGGGTTGCCCCACCGCTTCGGGTCCAAGTCAGGGTCCCGAGCCATAAGATCGCCCGAAGGTGTGCCCTTCGGAAATTCCTGGGTCTCGCTTCCCATCTCAGGAAGGAATTAGCGGGCTTTCGCCCAACCCTCCGTCTCGGACAGAACGGGGCCGGTATTCTGGCCCCGTCATCCGGGCACTGACATGCCCGGAATTCGTTAAGATGCGCCCGCGGCGCACCGGTGGTCTCAGTTGCCGGTCGCGCTGTCGATCGACACCGACACACCTGGGCCCATGGTCGAGCTCAGCGACACCTTCTCCATATAGGCCCCCTTGGCACCGGCAGGTTTGGCTTTCGACACGGCATCGACAAAGGCGCGCACGTTTTCGACCAATTGCTCCGTGCTGAAGCTGGCCTTGCCGATACCGGCATGAACCACACCGGCCTTTTCGGCGCGGAACTGAACCTGACCGCCCTTGGCCGCCTTCACGGCCTCGGCCACATCCATCGTCACCGTGCCCACCTTGGGGTTCGGCATCAGGTTGCGCGGGCCCAGAACCTTGCCCAGACGGCCGACGATCGGCATCATGTCGGGGGTGGCAATGCAGCGTTCAAAGTCGATTTTGCCGGCCTGAACCGCCTCCATCAGATCCTCGGCACCGACGATGTCGGCCCCGGCGGCCTGGGCTTCTTCTGCCTTCGGGCCACGGGCAAACACGGCGACGCGAACGGTCTTGCCGGTGCCGTTGGGCAGGGTGACCGTGCCGCGGACCATCTGGTCTGCATGGCGCGGATCGACGCCCAGATTCATCGCGATCTCGATGCTTTCGTCGAATTTGGCCTTGGCATTATCCTTGACCAGGGCGACGGCGTCCTCGACGGTGATGTTGTTCTTGCCGGCGAAGGCCTCACGGGCGGCGCGGGTGCGTTTTCCAAGCTTTGCCATGATTTACCCTTTCACCTCGATACCCATCGATTTGGCCGAACCGACGATGATCTTCATCGCTGCTTCGATGTCATTCGCGGTCAGATCCTTCATCTTGGCCTCGGCAATCTGGCGCACCTGTTTGACGGTGACGGTGGCCACGGTCTCACGACCCGGCAGTTCCGCGCCACGGGGGCGGTTGCGTTTGCCGACGTTTTTCAGACCGGCGGCTTTTTTCAGGAAATACGACGCAGGCGGCGTCTTGATGTCCATCGAAAAGGACTTGTCCTGATAATAGCTGATGATGGTCGGGCAAGGCGCGCCTTCTTCCATATCCTGGGTCTTGGCGTTGAACGCCTTGCAGAACTCCATGATGTTGATGCCGCGCTGACCCAGCGCCGGGCCCACGGGCGGCGACGGGTTGGCTTTGCCCGCAGGGATCTGCAGCTTCATCTTGCCGATAAGCTTCTTGGCCATCTGGCCTCTCCTTCTTGTCATCGGCGGGTCCGAAAACCCACCCTATAAGCCCGAAACGCGTTCCGGGCCTCTCGATTAGCGTGGTGCGGTCCGGGGCACGCGTGCCCCTCGCCTCCCACGAATGCGTATGTCAGGTCTGTTTCGTGACCTGCGTGAATTCCAGTTCGACCGGGGTTTCCCGACCAAAGATCGAGACCGTCACCTTGAGGCGCTGGTTCTCGTCATCAACTTGCTCGACCATGCCGTCGAAATCTTCGAACGGGCCTTCGTTGACCTTCACTTTTTCGCCGATCTCATAGGTGATCGTGTTGCGCGGTGCGGCTTCGCCTTCTTCGACCCGGTTCAGAATCGAGTTCACTTCGTCGTCGCGCATCGGCATCGGGCGGCCTTGCGGGCCCAGAAATCCGGTGACGCGCTGGATCGAGTTGATCGCGTGATAGGCGCGGTCGGTCATCTCCATGCGGACCAGAACATAGCCCGGCATGAACCGGCGCGGCACGGTCACTTTCTTGCCGCGCCGGATCTCGATCACTTCTTCTTCAGGGACCAGCACTTCTTCGATTTCGTCCTGCAAACCGCCCTCATCCACGGCAGTTTTGATCTGCTCGGCGATGCGCTTTTCGAAATTCGAGAGCACAGAGACCGAATACCACCGTTTCGCCATATCGCAGCCCGTTCCTCGTGCGTGGGCCAATGGCCCGAAATTCAATGTGTTCCCAAGGGCTTGCCTGATCGGCCCCAATAAAAAACAGCGCACATCACGAATCGACGCACGCCATTTCATAGGAATTGAGGCGTGACCTATCCCTGAAACAACGGGGAATCAAGGGGTTCAGCCACGGTTTCTTTGATCAGCCGCCAAGGCTCAGAACCTGCTCCAGCCCCATGCGGATCAGGATATCGACAAAGGAGAAGAACGCGGCACCGACAATGGCCAGGGCAAACACCATCAGCGTGGTTACCAGAACCTCGCGGCGCGACGGCCAGACCACCTTGGATATTTCCGAGCGGGTCTGTTGCAGGAACTGAAGCGGGTTGGTCATGGCCATGGGGGATTTTCCGAAATTACGTGCGTCTGACCGGGGGTATATACGCATCGCCGCGCCCCGTTGCAAGCGGTGCCTTCGCGGATGCCAGACAGAAAAAATGACGCCGGCGTCACAAATAAATGACGCATCTGTCACGAATAAATGACGCCCGTGTCACTTTTAGAGCGCGTCGCGCCAAATCGAATTCACCGGCCGACCCGAACGCATTCGATTGCACGAACGCTGCCTCGGTCCGGCCGATGAATGCTCGAATCCGATCAGGCGCGACGCGCTATAAATGACAGAAGTGTCACTTTTCTGGCGTCAATCCTGCTTCAACCCGGCCAGATGCGGGAAATCGCCCGAGGCGATACAGGCCGCTTCGTCCGGAGTGGAGAGGCGCACGAGGATCGGGCTGCGATGCCGATGGCAGCCAAATCCGGCGATGATCGCGTGCACCGGTTCGGCCTGCGCCATGGCGGTCGGCCGGCACCGGCACCAGGTTGGCCACGCTGGCCCCGGTCAGGTCTTTCAGCATCTCCATTCGCGCCAGATGATCGGGGTGAAATTCCTCTGACATCGCCGCCCCTTTCGGGTGAGCGTGCCAGTTTGCAATGCCAGGCTGAGCCGGCGGACAAAAACAAGGAAAACTGGCAGGGGCGGAGGGACTCGAACCCCCGGCCGTCGGATTTGGAATCCGATGCTCTACCAACTGAGCTACACCCCTAGACCGAGGCATCGGATATGCCATCGCCCAGCCGGAATCAAGAGCCGTTCGTGGACGCGGCCAAACTCTGCGCTGCCGCGTCAAGTGTGGCCAGGCCGGCAGCGCAGATTGCGGCCTCATGGGGCGCGGGATGGTGTCAATCGGCCGATCCCACCACGCCAGCGCCTGCCGCCGCGTCACGGTCTTGATGTCAAGGCGCGGGCGCAGGATACGGCCCGGATTTCCCGCCGCAATGCCAGGGCCAGGACCGCCCGGCCCGCGAATTTCGTTGACCCAAACGGTCCCATGGTAGATGCACCCGCCAGGAGCATCATCTGGAAATTGGGGGGGCGATATTTTCAGGCCATTGCGCAGGCGCATTTTGAACCACCGGGTCACGCTGGGCGTGGCGGCCGCCTTGTTCTCCACCTGGATACGCGCGATCAAGGCCAGTTCCCGCGTTGAGGAGGACGGCTGGGACGCGGTCGCGCAGGCGATCAATGATCATGGTGGCGTGATCATTGTCTGCTGGCACCAGCGGCTGGTGATGACACCCTACATGTTCCGCTTCGACCGGGCCCGATGCCGCAGCCTGACCTCCAGCGCGCGGGCGGGACGGCTGTTTGGTGTGCTGCATCAGCGGTTTGGCTATGAGACCATTCCAATGCCCAAAGGCATATTGGGAACCACCGAAATGCGCAGCGTCATCAAGGGATTGAAATCCGGCATCTCGATCGGGATTTCACCCGATGGTCCGAGGGGGCCGGCGCGCATCGCCAAGACAACCCCGATCCAATGGGCGCGGGTCGCACAGGTCCCGACCTTTGTCTTTTCCTTTTCCTGCCGCCGGTTCTGGACCTGGTCGACCTGGGACCGGCTGATGTTTCCCAAACCGTTCAACGAGATCACAATGCTGTGGCGGCAATGGGAGTGCCCGGTGCCGCGAAAGCTGCATCCCGGCCAGGCCGAAGCGCTGGCGCTGGACCTGCAGGGGTTCATGAATGATGTCAGTGCCGAAGCGGACCGGCGCATGGGGCATGATCAGCCGCAGATCTGAGCGCAGCGGTGCCCGCAGCCCGGAAGCGGCGGCGGCGCGTCAGGTATTGAACAGGAAATGCAGCACATCGCCATCCTTGACCACATAGGCCTTGCCCTCGGCGCGCATCTTGCCGGCGTCTTTTGAGCCCTGTTCGCCCTTGTTGGCCACGTAATCGGGGAAGGCGATGGTTTCGGCGCGGATGAAGCCGCGTTCGAAATCGCCATGGATGACGCCCGCGGCTTTCGGCGCGGTGGTGCCGGCGCGGATGGTCCAGGCGCGGGCCTCTTTCGGGCCGACGGTGAAGTAGGTTTCCAGATGCAGCAATTCATACCCGGCGCGGATCAGCCGGTCGAGGCCCGCCTCTGCCAGCCCCATTTCCTCCAGGAACATGGCCGCCTCATCCTGGTCGAGCTGGCTGATCTCTTCTTCGATCCGGGCCGAGATCACGACATGCGCGGCACCTTGATCGGCGGCCATCCTGGCCACTTTGGCCGAGAATTCATTGCCGGACGCGGCCGAGGCCTCATCGACATTGCAGACATAGAGGATGGGCTTGGCGGTCAGCAGTTGCAGCATCTTCCAGGCTTTGGCATCATCGGCGGCGACCTCGACCATGCGGGCCGGTTTGCCGCTCTCCAGCATTGTCAGCGCGGCCCGGAGCAGGCGTTCCTGCTGCACCGCGTCCTTGTCGCCGCCGCGCAGCTTGCGGGTGATGTTGACCAGGCGCTTTTCGATACTGTCCATATCGGCCAGCATCAATTCGGTCTCGATGGTGTCGGCATCGGCAATCGGGTCGATGCGATCCTCGACATGGGTGACATCGCCATCCTCGAAACAGCGCAGCACATGGGCGATGGCGTCGGTTTCGCGGATCGTGGCGAGAAACTGATTGCCCAGACCTTCGCCGCGTGAGGCGCCTTTCACCAGGCCGGCGATATCGACGAAGGTCATCCGCGCCGGGATGATCTGTTTCGATCCGGCAATCGCGGCCAGCGTATCGAGACGGTCATCGGGCACCGCGACATCGCCGACATTGGGTTCGATCGTGCAAAAGGGGAAATTGGCCGCCTGCGCGGCGGCGGTCCGGGTCAATGCATTGAAGAGCGTCGATTTGCCGACATTCGGCAGACCGACGATACCCATTCTGAAACCCATGTGCTTACTCCGCTTGGCTGATCACCGGCGCCTTCTATGCCCAAGGCGGGGGCGCTGCAACGGTGGCTGTCGTATAATCCGGCCGACAGCGCGCGCGATTATTCCGGTCTGACCCGACCGGCCCGCCCGACTGCCCATTGATTTCCGCCGCCGCTTTCGCCAAACCGGGCCTGAGAGATGGCAGGGGACCGATATGACACGGATCGACGACACATTCGCGCGGCTGAACGCGGCGGGCAAAAAGGCCTTTGTGACCTATGTGATGGCGGGTGATCCCGATTTCGAGACCTCGCTGGAGATCGTCAAGGGCCTGCCCGGCGCAGGCGTTGACATCATCGAGCTTGGGGTTCCCTTTACCGATCCGATGGCCGATGGCCCCACCATCCAGCTGGCCGGGCAACGGGCGCTGGCGGGTGGCATGACGCTGCTCAAGACGCTTGCGCTGGCGACCGAGTTCCGCAAGACCGACACCACCACGCCGATCGTGCTGATGGGCTATTACAACCCGATCTACAGCCGCGGCGTCGACCGGTTTCTGGATGAGGCCAAAGCCGCCGGGATCGACGGGTTGATCGTGGTCGACCTGCCGCCCGAAGAAGATGCCGAATTGTGCATTCCGGCGCAGGCGGCGGGGCTGAATTTCATCCGGCTGGCAACCCCCACCACCGATGATGAACGCCTGCCGAAGGTGCTGCAGAACACCTCCGGATTTGTCTATTACGTCTCGATCACCGGCATCACCGGGGCCGCGGCCCCCGAGGCTGGCGATGTCGCCCCGGAAGTTGCGCGGATCAAATCGCAGACCGATCTGCCGGTCATCGTGGGCTTTGGCATCCGCACGCCGGAGATGTCCCGGGCCATTGCCGGCATCGCCGATGGCGCGGTCGTCGGATCGGCCATTGTCAGCGAGATCGCGGCGGGCAAGCCGGTGGCCGAGGTTCTGAGCTTCGTCAGATCGCTGGCTGACGGCGCGCACCGGGCCTGAGGCGATGATTGCGTTGGCCCTGTTTGCAGTCCTGGGTGCCGGACCGACCATTTCGGGCGGGTTGGTCGCCGGTTTTCTGTTTGTCCCCAGCCCGCTGGTCGGCCCTGGCCTGGCGGCTCTGGTCCTGTTCTGACGCCCCCTTTGACAACAGGGCCATTGTGCCAGCCGCTGTAAATTGGTAATTCCATTTTACCAATTTCGCCCGGAGCGCCCGACATGCCTGTCATTACCAACATCGACGACCTCAAGCGTATCTACCGACGCCGCACGCCCCGGATGTTCTATGATTACGCGGAATCGGGCAGTTGGACCGAGCAGACATTCCGCGAGAATTCCTCTGATTTCGAGCAGATCCGCCTGCGTCAGCGGGTGGCCGTTGACATGACCAATCGCTCCACCGCGACGCAGATGGTGGGCCAGGATGTGGCGATGCCGGTGGCGCTGGCGCCGGTCGGGCTGACCGGCATGCAATGCGCCGATGGCGAGATCAAGGCGGCGCGCGCGGCGGCGAAATTTGGCGTGCCTTACACGCTGTCGACGCTGTCGATCTGTTCCATCGAGGATGTCGCCGAAAACACCGACGCCCCGTTCTGGTTTCAGGTCTACACCCTGAAAGACGATGATTTCATGGTGCGGCTGTTTGACCGGGCCAGGGCCGCCGCCTGTTCGGCGCTGGTGATCACGGTGGATCTGCAGATCATGGGGCAACGCCACAAGGATATCAAAAATGGCTTGTCGGCCCCGCCAAAACTGACGCCCGCCGCGATTGCCAACATGATGACCAAGCTGCATTGGGGTCTGGGCATGTTGGGCACCAAACGGCGCAGCTTTGGCAATGTCGTGGGCCATGCCAAGGGTGTCGACAACCCCGCCTCGCTGTCGGAATGGACCGCCAAGGCATTTGACCATGCGCTGGATTGGGACCGGGTCAGGGAATTGCGGAAGATGTGGGACGGGCCGGTGATTCTGAAGGGGATTCTGGATGCCGAGGATGCGCGCCGGGCGGTCGATATCGGGGCCGATGCCATTGTGGTCTCGAACCATGGCGGGCGGCAATTGGATGGCGCGCTGAGCTCGATCAGGATGCTGCCCGCGATCCTGGATGCGGTGGGTGACAAGGTCGAGGTGCATCTCGATAGCGGCATCCGGTCGGGTCAGGACGTGCTGAAGGCCGTCGCGATGGGGGCCAGAAGCACCTATATCGGGCGCGCCTTTGTCTATGGGCTGGGGGCGATGGGCGAGGCTGGCGTGACCGCCGCGCTGGAGGTGATCCACAAGGAGCTGGACACCACCATGGCGCTATGTGGCGAACGGAACGTGGCGGATCTGGGCCGTCACAACCTGCTGGTGCCCGCCGATTTCGAAGGCAGTTGGGCCTGAAAGCTGGCCCGGATCAGCAATGCCAGCACCGGCCCGATCAGCGCCAGGGCCGCCACCGCGACATAGGCCATGCGCAAGCCGAACGCGCCCGACATCAGGCCCATCACGGCGGGCGCGGCCATGAACCCCATGAAGCCGATCACGGCGGCACGGGCCACGGCGGCGGTGCGCCGGCCCGGGCGGACAAGCTGGCCCACCAGCGCCAGCCCCATCGGCCCGACCACCGAAATGCCAAGCCCCATGGTGCCGAAACCCAGATAGGCGACGGCAGGCATGGGGGCCGCGGCCGCGATCAGCGCGCCTGTCGCTGCCATCAACGAGCCGAGGATGATCACCAAGGTTTGGGAAAACCGGCCCGCGATCACCTGCCCGGAAAACCGCCCGAACGCCATCGTCAGGCCCAGAACGGCCGGGCCAAAGGCGCCTTCGGCCGCGCGCCCGCCAAGGGTGCGCTCAATATGGATCGCCGACCAGGTCTCGACCGTGGCCTCAACGAAAAACGCCACCAGCACGATGGCGCCACAGATCAGGACAATGCGCCAGGGAAAGCGGCCCTGCGCCTTGCGGTCAGCCTCGCCCACCGGGGTCGGATCCATCGCCATGCGGGTGCTCATCCCCACGATCAGCAGCCAGAAGCCCGCGAATATGGTGATCGGCGGCAGGCCAAACTCGCGGCCCAGCCCGGTCAGGATGGCCGCCGCCGCATAGGCCAGTGAAAAGACGCCGTGATTGGCGTTCATCAGGGACCGGTTATTGACCGCCTCCAATTCGGACACGCGGGCATTGACAACGACATCCAACAGCCCCGATGTCAGGCCGAGCAACATCATCACGCCCATGAACAGCGCCGGCTGCGTCACCAGCCCCGGCAAAAGGAACGCCGATGCGACCATCAGGGCGGCAACCGGCATGGCCCGGCGACGCAGGAGCCGGTCAAACAGCGGCGCCAGCCAGATCGTGGTCAACAGCCCGAATGCGGTGCCCAGAAACAGGATGCCGAATAGGGTATCGTCAACCCCCAGGGCGGATTTGATCACCGGCAACTGCGCCGCGAAACTGCCCCACAGAAACCCGATCACGGCAAAGCCATGCGCGGGGCGACGGGTGAGGCTGAGAGCACGGAGAACCGACATGGGCCTGCGCTTGCCACGGGCCATCCCCCAAAGCAAACGCCAAAGCAGACCCTGGCCCTTTTCAAGCTCTGCCATCTCGTCTATAGGCACGGCTTCACGTGGCGGACACCCTTGGAGGCCGCCCATAATTCATATGGAGAATACCTATGGCTGGAGAGATTCCTGATCTCGTAGTCGAGGCACGGACGGGGACAGGCAAGGGGGCCGCCCGTCAAGCACGCCGCAATGGCATGGTGCCCGGAGTTGTTTATGGTGGCGGGGTTGACCCGATTGCCTTGCAAGTCCCCTTTAACGAACTGATCAAGCGCCTGCGGGCGGGTCGGTTCCTGTCGACGCTTCTCAATCTGAAGATGGAGGGCCAGGACGATGTGCGCGTAATCTGCCGCGCCGTGCAGCGTGATGTGGTGAAAGACCTGCCGACGCATGTCGATTTCATCCGCCTGCGCCGCACCACCAAGATCGCGCTGTTCATTCCGGTCCAAGTTGTCGGCGAAGAGGAATGCCCCGGCCTGACCAAAGGCGGCGTTCTGACGCTGATCCGCCCCGAGGTGGAGCTGAAGGTGACGGCGGGCGATATTCCCGATCACATCACCATCGACGTGTCGGAACTGGAAATCGGTGACAATGTCTCGATCTCCTCGGTGAGCCTGCCCAAAGGTGCCAAAGTGACCGTCGATCGCGATTTCGTCATTGCCAATATCTCGGCCCCGTCGGGTCTGGCCCGTGGCGGGGATGCGGATGAGGACGAGGATGGTGCCATCGAGGCCGATGAAGTGGCCGTCGTCGGAGAAGAAGACGCCGCAGAAAAGTAAGTTCTTCCCGGTTTCATGTGCAGAACTGGAAACGCGGGGCCTGGCGGCCTCGCGTTTTTTCTTTGGCAATACCCCTTGACCCGGCCGGGTCCGCCAGAGCCTGTCGCGTCTGACGCGGCGGTTGCGGCCCTGTGGTCAAGCTTCAGTTCGGTGGTGCCCTGGCGCATCTGGTGCAGCGACAGGGGCCTGGAACGCCATCACATCGGCAAAGAAATTCCTGATCTCGACGCTGCCTGTGAGCGGGGTCACCAAACAGACATATTGATCGGGTCGCACAACGATGACGGCACCCTGATTGCGATCAATGCCGCGCATGTCAAAGATATCCCCATCACGCTGCGAGGCACAGAAAACCTTTTCGTAATCGGAGAGGCGCAAAGACCCTTTTCGGGGCAACAGCAGCTCTGGCAGCTTGGCGACATCGATGTCGCGATGTGACCCCTGAAAGACAGCGCGGATATCGATCACCGCGTCACGATCCGCGCCCGGCGGGGTCACGGCATCGATCAGGCCCGCCAGCTCTGCACAGAATGCACCGACCGGGCCGGCTGCGTCACCCGGATCCGTTTACGGCGCAAAACCGATGATCCGCCAGCGCCCGTCGGCCTTCAAGACATGCCCAAGCTGCATTGGTTTGGCATCGGCCAGCCTGACAACCGGCGCGGAATGGAAGCGCTTGCCCACCCGATACCCCGTTGCCAGGCGCTGATGGCGCGCATCCCCTGTTATCAGGGAAGGCGCATAGCAGGTTTCGACCCCTGCGGTGTAGCGGCCATGTTTCCTGAAATAGGCCTGGAACCGGGCGGCGTCTTTTGGGGTCTTTGGCCTTTCGCTGAACAGGCGCGCCATGTCGCGGTCAAAATCAATCAGTTCCTGCGCCTTGGCGCGGCGCTCGGAGGAATAGGTGTCGAGCAATTCGGCAGGTGCCTGGCCGCGCAGGACAGCCGCCAGTTTCCAACCGAGATTGAAGGCATCGGCCATAGAGACATTCATGCCTTGCCCGGCCTTCGGGCTATGCGTGTGACAGGCATCTCCGGCAATGAAAACACGTGGTCTTTTCGAACCCCTTTCGGATTCGGTGACATCATCAAAGGCATCACAGACGCGCTGGCCAATCTCATAGGCGGACCACCACGCGACCTGCGCGACCTCAAGCTTGAAAGGGGACAGAATCCTGCGCGCCTTGTCGATCAACTGTGCCGGTGTCACGCCGCGATCGGATGCGCGTTCATCGGGGGCCAATGCGTCAAGTTCGATATAGAGGCGGACCATATAGCCGCCTTCGCGGGGAATGATCAGGAGACTGCCCTGATCGGCCGATTGGATCGCGCATTTCAGCCTGATATCGGGAAAATCGGTTCGTGGCAGAACATCCATCACGCCCCAAAGCTGTCGTGCCGAGCGGCCCTTTAGCGCCAGCCCCATCTCAGCGCGCGTTTTGCTATGCGCGCCGTCGCAGCCCACGACATATCTGGCCCGGATGGTTTCCGCCTTGCCGCCCCTGTCCAGACAGGCAACCACCGCCGCAATCGGAAAATCGGAGCCATCGGCGCGGGTCAGCGAAACCAGTTCGCAATTATAGTCAGGGGTCAGGCGGATCGGCGATCGGGCCATGGTTTCAAGGTAGAAGTCATGGATGCGCGCCTGGCTCAGGATGATATGCGGCATCTCGGAAAGATCGTCTTCCACATCCTGAATGCGATCGGCGCGCATGAGTGGTGCCCCCTCCGCGCCGGGGCGCCAGAAACTCACCTCGTTGACCTGGTAGCCTTCCGCGATCACACGCCCGGCAAAGCCGAACGCCTCGAACATTTCGAGCGAGCGGCAGGCGATGCCATCCGCCTGGCCTATTTCCAGCGGGCCTGGCTTGCGCTCGACGATGCGCACCGAGATGTCCCCGAGAATGGCGAGCTGGGTTGCCAGCGTCAGACCGGCGGGTCCGCACCCGATGATGAGCACATCGACACCATCACGCGCCATGCGCGCATTGGCAGCGGCAATCGACGGATCCCCGGCGCGGAAGCCTTCCAGATGATATTGCATGCCCATGCCTCCTGCGGCGGTTCTGCCATCTCTGCGTGATATCATTGTCAGCCGGGCAGGTCATTACGCGGTCTGAGCAGGATCAATGGTGCCCTTGCGCCCGTCAGCCCGCCTGCCCTGCCCACAGCTTTCGAAAGCCCAGGATGCGCCCGCGCGAGGTGAGCGGGTCATAGGTCAGCCCGGTCTGCGACATGCAATCGACGATCCGCTTGATCACGGATGTGGCGTAGCGCGGCGGGTGCAGTTCGACGATCAGGAAGCGAAGCTGCGGGTTCCAGGGCGCGTCGAACAGCTCGGCCTCGGCCCCTTCCACATCCATCAGCACGACCTGCGGGCTGTGGCGCGCGATCAGCCTGCGGATGCCGATCCGGGGCACATCGACCCGTTCGGCGGGTTCCGCATCAGGGCGCGCCAGCGAGCCGCCGAGAAAGGCCGCATTGGCCTGAAAGGTGATGTCGCCGCCGCCATCACCGCCGGTTACCGCCCCATGAATGAGCTGCGCCTTTTGATGGCCGTTACGGTCCAGATTTGCCCGAATGACCGGGATCATGGCGGGGTTGGCCTCGACGCTGATCACATTTTCGGGGCCTGCCTGCGCGGCGCAGATATTGGAGACAAAGCCAAGCCCGGCCCCAAGTTCCAACACCCGAAAGCCGGGCTGGATCCGTTTTCTGGCGGCGTGGGCCTCGTCCTCCTCATAGGTGCCGCGGGTCAGGCGACCCATCAGGCCGGGGGTTTGCACCGCCTGCGGGATCTCCAGCGTGATGCCGTGAAGGGTGACTGTGGTCATGGGGATGCCCTGTCGGATTGATTGAAAGATCGCTTCCGCCCGCCTATAGAACGCGCATGGCATTTTTTTGGCAAGCGCGGGCGGAGACGGCATGAAATTATGGGTGGGTCTGGGAAATCCGGGGGCCAAATATGCGCGTAACCGGCATAATATCGGCTATATGGCGGTGGACCGGATCGCGGCCGATCACGGGTTTTCGCCCTGGCGCGCCAAGTTTCAGGGCAGCCTGAGCGAGGGGCGGTTCGGATCCGAGAAAGTGGCGCTGCTGAAGCCCGAGACCTTCATGAACCTGTCGGGCCAATCGGTGGGCGAGGCGATGCGGTTTTTCAAGCTGGAACCGGGCGATGTGACCGTGTTTCACGATGAGCTGGATCTGGCCCCCGGCAAGCTGCGCGTCAAGACCGGCGGCGGCCATGCCGGGCATAACGGGTTGCGGTCGCTGCATGCCCATATCGGCGAGGATTACATGCGGGTGCGGGTGGGCATCGGCCATCCCGGCCACAAGGACCGGGTTTCGGCCTATGTGCTGTCGGATTTCGCCAAGGCCGAACAGGGCTGGCTGGAGGATCTGCTGGCCGGTATTTCGGACGGGGCCGGTGATCTGGCGGCGGGCGATGGGGGCAAGTTCACCAATGCGGTGGCGTTGCGCACCACGCCGCAGCGATCCTCTGCCAGCAAACCGGCAAAACCGGCCAAACCTGCCGAGCCGGCACCGCCACCCGAGGAACGCAGCGCGATGCAACGGCTGATGGACCGGTTCCGGTGATCCATTCGATGGCGGCGGCTTTTGCCCGCCAGGCGCGCGCCTGCGCTGCACTCGGATCGCCTTTCATGGCCCGGGCGCTGCCGCTTTTCTGGCGCATCATCGAGGGCGGAAGCGGCCCGGTTTCGGCGCGGCTGATGAGCTGGCCGGGGGATCCGACGGCGATGGGCCTTTGCGGTTGGCGGGCGCGTTGCACGCGCTGGTGCTGAGGCGCGCCGATGCCGGGCTGATGGCGGCCTATCCGCCGCATGTGGTTTCGGATGAGGTGCTGGAACAGGCGGTGGCTGCGGCCATCGACGCCCATTCGGCGCAGATATTGGCTTGGCTGGACCAACCGCCGCAGACCAATGAAGTGCGTCGGGCGGCGGCCTTGCTGGCCGGGGCGGCGTGGGTGCAGCGTAAATCGGGCCTGCCGCTGGTCCTGTCGGAACTGGGGGCCAGCGCCGGGCTGAACCTGCATTTCGACGCCTATTATCTGGCAGCCGGGATCGGAAGTCCGGGCAGCCCGGTGACCCTGACCCCGCAATGGGAGGGCCCGCGGCCCGGCGCGGGGCCGATTGATGTCGTTGATCGCGCCGGGGTTGACCTCAATCCGCTGGACCCGTCCGACCCTGATCAGGCCTTGCGGCTGCTGGCCTATCTCTGGCCCGACCAGCCACAGCGTGCGGCGCTGACGCAGGCGGCCATCGCCATCGCCCGGACCCGGCCCGACCGGGGCGATGCGGCGGGCTGGCTTGAGGCACGACTGGCGCCAGTTCGGCCCGGCACTCTGCATATGGTCTACCATACCATCGCCTGGCAGTATTTCCCGCCGGAGACAGCAGATCGGTGCCGCGCAGCGTTGGCGGCGGCAGGGGCCAGAGCGACGATTGATGCCCCGCTGGCGCATTTGGCGATGGAGGCGGATGAGACAGAGGATGGCGCGGCGCTGACAGTTCGGTATTGGCCCTCGGGTCAGGAAACCCTGTTGGCGCGGGTTGATTTTCATGGCCGCTGGATCAGGTGGCTGGCGGATTGATCCCGGCCCGGACTTTCGCAGGTGCCTGCGGCACCATAGCCCGCGCATGGCCGCGCGATAGGGTGCCGGTGGCGTGGTGGCACGGGGCCGACGCGCCGATTACGGAGCCTTGCGTTCGATCTGCAGCAATGCATCTTCTTTTTCGATGCGGAGTTGAGCGGAGGTCTGATCGGGTTCGGTCGCCAGCAGATCGTCGATGAACAGGCTCAACAATTGCGGCCGGCCGGTGACGCCTGCCTTGCGGTAGATTGCGTTGGTCTGGGCCTTTACCGTGCCCTCGGACGTGTCGCGCAGATCGGCGATTTCGGCGAGGCTGAGCCCTTTGAGCGCAAAAAGCGCCACGTCGCGTTCGGCGGGCGTCAGCGCCCAATCGGCAAAACGATCATGGACAACGGCCATGAATTCACCCGATGCGGCGCGCAGATTATCTTCGGCCAGAATTTGCCGGGCGCGGGCATTGCGCAGCACCAGCGTGCCCACAATCAGACCCGCCAGCAGACCAAGGGCCGCCCCGACCTCGATCACCTCGCGCATTTGCCACGACAGGGGTGTGCTGCGCAGGCCAAGTATGCTGGCCCCCAGATCCCACAAAAAAACAGCCGTGAAACCGGCCTGAAATATCACCAGAAGCCGCAACGCCCAGGTCATTGCACTGCCGTCATTCTACGCTCAATCATCGTCATCATCACCATCGTCGTCATCATCACCATCATCGTCGTCATCGTCATCATCGTCGTCGTCGTCGGCTTCATCGTCTTCATCATCATCATCGCCCTCACCGTCGCCATCTTCTTCTTCGTCGCCTTCATCCTCGTCGTCATCTTCATACGGGGAGTGAACGTCGCCGTCCTCTGAGCGGGAAATATCGCGCAGAACCTCGCCGGTGGTCCGGTCGAGGATGATCTCGCGCTCGATTTCACCGCGTTCGGCGGTGATACGAATACGGCCAAGCCAGGTGCGACCTTGCTCGATTTCGGAATAGCCCGTGGCCTGCAACTGGGCGATCCAAAGCCGTGCCGCCGACACGCCATCCGCAAAGGCGGGCGTCGCAAAGGCAAGACAGAAAATGAGGGTCAGGGTGCGCATGATGTCACTCTAGATCAGTTTGCGTTTGATTAGCATCGAAAAATTGGCCTCGATATGCGGTCTGACAGCGCGTTTTGGCAAGAGCGGCTCGGGTCTGCCGCAAACCATGTGGGAAGGGGGGATGCTCCGCCATTTCTGGCGGAGCAATTGCCATATCGGGACGGATCAGTCGTCGTCGTCGTCATCGTCGTCGTCGTCGTCATCTTCGTCATCGTCGTCGTCTTCGTCGTCGTCGTCATCTTCGTCGTCGTCGTCATCTTCGTCGTCGTCATCGTCGGAGCTGCTGTCGGAGCTGCTGTCGGAGCTGTCATCGTCGTAGCTGCTGTCGGAGCTGTCATCGTCGGTGCTGCTGTCGGAGCTGTCATCGTCGGTGCTGCTGTCAGAGCTGTCATCGTCGGAGCTGCTGCTGTCATCGTCGATTGTTTCACTGGTGACGTTGCCATCCGCGTCATAGACACGTTCGATCTCCACGCCGTTCCCCTCGATTTCCTCGCGCAGCAAGACGCCATCAGGAGTGTAGTAGCGTTCGATCTGACCCATGGCACCCCGGGCCTCGACTTCGATTCTGGTGCGCGAGGCATCAACCTCGATATAGGTGTAACCCGAGGCTTCAAGCTCCGCCACGATGGCATTGATGACGGGGTTCTGGCTCTGTGCCAGGCCGGCGGTGGCGATCAGGGCGGCACCTACGGTCAATGCGGCAATCGGTTTCAGTTTCATGTCGTTCTCCTTTGGGTCAATTTTCAGGGCGACTCGGTCTGACTGAGCCTTGCCGCCTGTTGACCCAAATCAGCCATGTGCCGGGCTGGGGCCATTGACGCGAGGTTTAATCCCCCTCGCATAAACCTGCGCTGAGGCCCATAAACTGAGGTTTAGAGCGCGTCGCGCCAAATCGAATTCACCGGCCGACCCGAACGCATTCGATTGCGCGAACGATGCCTCGGTCCGGGTGATGAATGCTCGCATCCGATCAGGCGCGACGCGCGATAGGCCGAAAAAAGGCAGCGATGGGTCCTGACCTAATGGCCACCCATCTCGAAACCGAGCACGCGGGCGACGGTGAAGATATCCTTGTCGCCGCGTCCGCACATGTTCATGCAGATGATGTGATCGGCGGGCAGCGTCGGGGCCAGCTTGATGACATGGGCCAGCGCGTGGCTCGGCTCCAGCGCCTGGATGATGCCTTCCAGCTCGCAACAAAGCTGAAAGGCGGCCAGCGCCTCCACATCGGTGACCGAGACATATCTGGCGCGGCCGATCTCATGCAGCCAGGAATGTTCCGGACCGATACCGGGGTAATCCAGCCCCGCCGAGATCGAGTAGCCTTCGAGGATCTGGCCGTCATCATCCTGCAACAGATAGGTGCGGTTGCCATGCAACACGCCGGGGCGCCCGCCGGTCAGGCTGGCGCAATGTTCCATCTTGTCATCGACGCCCTTGCCGCCGGCCTCGACCCCGATGATGTCGACCGATTTGTCGTCGAGGAAGGGAAAGAACAGGCCCATGGCGTTCGAGCCGCCACCGATGGCGGCGATCAGCGTGTCGGGCAGGCGGCCCTCGCGCTCCTGCATCTGCGCCTTGGCTTCCTTGCCGATGATGGTCTGGAAATCGCGCACCATGGCCGGGTAGGGATGCGGGCCCGCGACGGTGCCGATGCAATAAAACGTATCGCCCACATTGGTGACCCAGTCGCGCAGCGCGTCATTCATCGCATCCTTCAGCGTGCCGCGCCCGGAGGTGACGGGTATCACCTCGGCCCCGAGCAGTTTCATGCGAAAGACATTGGGGGCCTGTCGTTCAACATCATGCGCGCCCATATAGACCACGCATTTCAGGCCGAACTTGGCGCAGACAGTGGCGGTGGCGACGCCGTGCTGGCCGGCACCGGTCTCGGCGATGATGCGGGTCTTGCCCATGCGGCGGGCCAGGATGATCTGACCGAGAACATTGTTGATCTTGTGGGCACCGGTGTGATTGAGCTCGTCGCGCTTCATGTAGACCTTGGCACCGCCCAGATGGGCTGTCAGCCGATCCGCGAGGTAAAGCGGCGACGGGCGGCCGACATAATGGGTCCAGAGATCGTTCATTTCGGCCCAGAAACTGTCATCGGTCTTGGCGTATTCGTATTGTTTTTCCAGCTCGAGGATCAGCGGCATCAGGGTTTCGCTGACAAACCGCCCGCCAAAATCGCCGAATCGGCCGGCCTCGTCGGGGCCGGTCATGAATGAGTTGATCAGGTCTTCGGCCATTGCTTGGGTTCCCCACACAGGATCGTTCGCCCGTTCCTAAGCGAGCCGGGTGTGAAGGACAAGGCAAAGGCGCTTTGACGCGCCTTTGGCAACGCGGTTTCGAAACCGCGTGGAAAGCCGCTTTGAAGCGGCTTGGGCAAGGGCCTTCGAAGGCCCTTTCAGCGCAGCCGTCGGATCGGGTGCCCATTGCAGAAGATCACGAAATGACGCCCGTTTTCAACCGCCTGAAACCCTTTGCGTTCCACCGCCCTGGCAAATGCGGCGCGCCCGACCAGACGCTCGACATCCCGGATCTGACGCTTGACCACGCCGCCGCGACGCGCCTCGTTCGAGGAGAAAACCTGATCCAGCCAAAGCTCCGCAGTCAGATATTCGGGTAATGCTGCCATGCCCGAAACCATCACGCGGCAAGGTAAAGATATGCTTAAAGCGTGGCGCGTTTCACCGCAGGGCGTCGGCAAAGGACCGGATCAGGCCCGCATCCTTTACCCCCGGCGCGGTTTCGACGCCGGAACTGACATCGACCTGGCGGGCACCGGTCAGCCGCACCGCCTCGGCCACATTGGCGGGCGTGAGGCCACCGGCCAGCATCCAGGGTCGGGTCCAGTATTTGCGCCCCGCCAGCAAGCGCCAGTCAAAGGCCAGCCCGTTGCCGCCCGGCAGATCCGCGCCCCTGGGCGGCTTGGCGTCGATCAACAACTGATCGGCCACCGGCGCGTAGGCATCAATCGCGGCAAGATCGCGGGCATCGGCAATGCCCACCGCCTTCATCACCGGCAGGCCATAGCGCGCCTTGACCTCGGCCACGCGGGCGGGGGATTCGCTGCCATGCAGTTGCAACATATCCAGCGGCACAATCGCCAGCATCGCATCCAGAGCCGCATCATCGGCATTCACCGTCAGCGCCACCTTGGCCAGGCCGGCAGGCACGCAAACCGCCAGCGCCGCCATTTCAGCAATAGAGACATGGCGCGGCGATTTTTCGAAATGCACGAACCCGACATAGCGCGCATCGGCCCCTGCCGCAGCGATGATGTCATCCACTCGGCTAAGGCCGCAGAATTTTATTGCGATGGTCATGACCCCGCCTTAACGCGCGCCCGGCCGCTACTCAAGCAGGGCCAGAACATCATCCTGTTCCTGGCGGGCCTGGCCACGCAGGGCGTCAACCTCGCGCGCCAGGCGGTCCCGTTCCTTGCGCTGCGCCTTGGCCTCGGCGCGTTGGCGATGTTCCCGAAACCATTCCCAGACAAAGCCGATCAGCAGGCCCGCCACGATACCGCCCAGCAGGACGATGAACATCGGCAGCGTGATGGTGAAGTTCCAGTTGACCCATTCGGCCAGGCCGGTCGGCAGAACGGTCAGGGTCACCGGGGCACGATTGGCCAGCGCAAGCAGAACCAGAACCAGGGCGATGGCGGCCAGAAACAGGTATTTGATGTAGCGCACTTGTCAGGACCCCTCCAAACCGTTCAGCCTGTCGCGCAGCAGCTTTCCGGCCTTGAAGAAGGGAACGTGTTTCTCTTCGACATTGACGCTTTCGCCGGTGCGCGGGTTGCGTCCGATCCTTGCATCCCTTTTCTTGACGGAAAACGCGCCGAAACCGCGCAGTTCCACCCTGTTGCCCTGCGCCAGAGCCTCGATGATTTCCTCGAAGATGGCGCTGACGATCCGCTCGACATCGCGTTGATAGAGATGCGGATTTTCATCAGCAAGTTTCTGGATCAGTTCCGAACGTATCATCCAAACCCCCCGGTCGCGGATTCTTGTCTCTGTCCGCCGACTATAGGCAGAAAGCGGCGGCAGGGAAACGGAAAGCCGTTGGAAAAGCGGGGAAATCTGCGGTCAATGCGCGTGATCCGGCATCTTGTTGCCGATTGTCCAGCGGTTTTCAGGGCCTGCCCCCGGGTCATCCGCGGCTGCGCGCAGGTGTGATTCGGCCCCGGAATGGAACCCGGAATGGAAAAGGGCCCCGCGTTGCCGCGGAGCCCCGATTCTTTCGCGCAGGCGATGGATTACTCGTCGTCGCCCTTGAGCGCGGCCCCAAGGATATCGCCAAGCGATGCCCCGGAATCGGAGGAGCCATACTGTTTGACGGCCTCTTTTTCTTCTGCAATCTCACGTGCCTTGATCGACAGACCCAGACGCCGCGAGCGGCTGTCCACATTGGTGACGCGCACATCCAGCTTGTCGCCGACCTGAAAACGCTCGGGGCGCTGCTCAGAGCGGTCGCGCGACAGATCCGAGCGGCGGATGAAGGATTTCATGCCCTCATGCTCGACCTCGATGCCGCCATCCTCGATCGAGGTGACGGTAACGGTGATGATCGAGCCGCGCTTGATGCCGTCAATGGCCTCGGCAAAGGGATCGCCCTCGACCGCCTTGATCGACAGTGAAATCCGTTCCTTGTCGGTATCGACCTCGGACACCACGGCCTGCACGATATCGCCCTTGCGGTAGTTGCCGATCACATCTTCGCCGCGACCTTCCCAGGTCAGATCGCTGAGATGGACCATGCCGTCGATGTCGTTCTCGAGCCCCACGAACAGACCGAACTCGGTGATGTTCTTGACTTCGCCCTCGACCTGCGTGCCGACCGGGAATTGCTCCTGGAAGATTTCCCAGGGGTTGCGCATGGTCTGCTTGAGACCAAGCGAGACCCGGCGTTTGGCGGTGTCGATCTCCAGCACCATGATTTCGACTTCCTGGCTGGTGGATACGATCTTGCCGGGATGCACGTTTTTCTTGGTCCAGGACATTTCAGAGACGTGAACCAGACCTTCGACACCCGGTTCCAGCTCAACAAAGGCACCGTAATCGGTGATATTGGTGACGCGACCGGTATGGGTGCTTTCCAGCGGATACTTGCCTTCGACCAGGGTCCACGGATCTTCCTGCAACTGTTTCATGCCCAGGCTGATACGGTGGGTTTCCTTGTTGACCTTGATGACCTGCACCTTGACGGTTTCGCCAATCGACAGCACATCCTTGGGGTCGTTCACACGGCGCCAGGCCATGTCGGTGACGTGCAGCAAGCCGTCAACACCGCCCAGATCAACGAACGCGCCATATTCGGTGATGTTCTTGACGACACCCTCGACCACATCGCCCTCGGTCAGTTTGCCGATCACTTCGGCGCGCTGTTCGGCACGCGATTCTTCCAGGATGGCACGACGCGACACGACGATATTGCCACGGCGACGATCCATTTTCAGAATCTGGAACGGCTGCTTGAGGTTCATCAAGGGGCCGGCGTCGCGCACCGGGCGCACATCGACCTGAGAGCCGGGCAGGAACGCAACCGCGCCGCCCAGATCAACGGTGAAGCCACCCTTGACACGGCCAAAGATCGCGCCTTCGACGCGTTCTTCGTCGGCATAGGCTTTTTCCAGACGATCCCAGGCGGCCTCACGGCGGGCCATTTCATGGCTGATGACAGCCTCGCCGCGGGCGTTTTCGACCGAGCGCAGGAAGATCTCGACCTCATCGCCGACTTCGATTTCAGGGGCTTCGCCGGGATTTGCGAATTCTTTCAGATCAACGCGGCCTTCCATCTTGTAGCCGACATCGATGATGGCTTGTCCGGCTTCGATCGCCAGAACCTTGCCTTTGACAACCGAGCCCTCTTTGGGCGTGTCAATTTCGAAGCTTTCATTGAGGAGGGCTTCGAATTCCTCCATGGATGTGTTTTGAGCCATGTGGTCTCAGGTTCCTTTTTCAAACGTTTTATCTGGCCGCGCGGTTGTCTCCGCCGGTCTTGGTTGGTGCCCGCAATTGATGCGGAACGGGTTGGTCTTGACGGTCCGGCAAAACAAAGAGGGCCGGAAATGTCCCGACCCTGCTCGTCTCTTTGTTTTATGGCATATCCGCCTTGTAGACGCGCGGTATATACTGGCGATGGGCCAGCAAGGCAAGCCCCCCGGGGGTCTGCCTGCGATTGATCGAAGGCGGCCGGACCGGGGGCCCGAATGGCCGCTCAGCACCAGCTTGCCTCATCGCCCGACGCATCATGCAGCAATTCGTTCACATTCGCCTCCAGCAAGCGGTAACCGACATTGCCAAACAGCTTCTGTCGCCCCTCATTCATCAGAAATGTCGGGCTGCCGATTACCCCCAGCTTCTGCGCCAGATCATAATCAGCCGCCAGCGCCGCCACCGCCTCGGACGATTGTATCCGGGCCTCGATCCGCCCGTAATCCAGCCCCAGTTCCTCGGCAAGTTCGCCAAAGCACTGCCAGTCCGATATGTCCCGCGCGGACACAAAAAACGCCCGCCGCAACGCCGCCGCCGCCCGCACCATCCGGCGGTCGAAATAGGGAGTGTCATCGGTTTCGCCATCCTGTTCGCGGGCCTCGATCTCGACCGCTTTCAAAAACAGATGGCCACTGGCCGATGTGCGCGGCCGCACCTTTTGCCACAGGTCGCCATCCACCTCGATATGGGGAAACCTTGCCGCCACCTCATTGAGATGCCGGTTGAACCCGGCAAAGCCGCCACGCGCCCCCCAATTGGTTTCGATCTTGCCCCAGGCATCGGGAAACACCGAACAGAACCGGGCTTCGATCTGGATCTTCTGGCCAAAATCCTGCACCAGTTTTTCCAGCCTGCGTTCGGCCACATAGGCCCAGATACACAGCACATCCGAATAGTATGAGATCTTTACCGGGGTCAAAATATCCTCATTTTCCAGCAGGATGCTCCCGCTATTTGGCGAACCGGCCCGTCACATCGGGACAGGTCCGGCCCGCCGTTTCATCCGGCCAGCCTGGTCTCGACATGGCCCACCGCGATTTTCACCGCATCTGCGATCGTCATCGCGGTGGTGTCCAGCAACACCGCATCCTCGGCCGGTTTCAGCGGCGCGGTTGCGCGCGCGCTGTCGCGGGCGTCGCGTTCGCGCAGATCGGCCAGAACCTGCTCCGGCGAAATCTTCTGCCCGGCCTCGGTCAATTCCTTGTGCCGCCTTGTGGCGCGGGTCTCATCGGATGCGGTGACATACAGCTTCACATCCGCCTGCGGGCAGATCACCGTGCCGATATCGCGCCCGTCCAGCACCGCACCGCCCAGACGCCGCGCAAAGGCGTGCTGAAAATCCA
>NZ_JBTUJH010000085.1:0-2593 GCF_058343375.1 Alterinioella sp. | reverse complement strand
CCGCTATGAGCAAAAGGCGCTGCGCGCGGGCGGGGTGCCGCATTATCTGACGTTTCGCAAGGATTTGGAGGTGTCGCCGCGCGTGCCGCGCGTCGACCCGGGCGAGGGGCGCTGCCCCTCGCGCTCCCCGGAGTATTTTCACAAAGAAGAAGCGGCGCGGGCAGTGGACGGGCCGGGGCGGTGGCGCTATCAGCATTGGCAACGATTTGAACGAAAGCTTTGCCATGTCCGGCCACGGTGCCCCCATTCCCATGATCTCGCATCCCTCTGGCCCGCTGAGCGGCGTGGCGGAGGTGCCCGGGGACAAGTCGATCTCGCATCGCAGCCTGATCCTGGGGGCGATGGCCGTGGGTGAGACCAGGATTTCGGGGCTTCTGGAAGGGCAGGACGTGCTGGATACCGGCCGTGCGATGCAGGCTTTCGGGGCCGAGATCGAGCGGGTCGGTGACGGTGAATGGCGGGTGCACGGGGTTGGGGTTGGTGGCTTTGCCGAGCCGGATAATGTGATTGATTGTGGCAATTCCGGCACTGGCGTGCGGTTGATCATGGGGGCGATGGCGACCTGCCCGATCACTGTGACATTTACCGGCGATGCCAGCCTGAATGGCCGCCCGATGGCGCGGGTGACGGACCCGCTGGCGCTGTTTGGCATGCAGGCAGTCGGCCGCGCCGGTGGCCGGTTACCGATGACATTGGTGGGTGCCGCAGAGCCGTTGCCGGTGCGCTATATCGTGCCGGTGCCCTCGGCGCAGGTGAAATCGGCGGTGCTGCTGGCGGGGCTGAACGCGCCGGGGCAGACAGTGGTGATCGAGGCCGAGGCAACGCGCGACCATACCGAACGGATGCTGGCAGGCTTCGGGGCCGAGATCAGCACCGAAATCACCGATGAGGGCCGGGTGATCACCCTGACGGGCCAGCCTGAGTTGCGTCCGCAGGCCATCACCGTGCCGCGCGATCCGTCCTCGGCCGCCTTTCCGGTCTGTGCCGCGCTGATCGTGCCGGGATCGGATGTGCTGGTGCCCGGGATCGGGTTGAACCCGACCCGCGCCGGGCTGTTCACCACTTTGCGCGAGATGGGGGCCGATCTGAGCTATGAAAACATGCGCGAGGAGGGTGGCGAGCCGGTCGCCGATCTGCGCGCGCGCTATTCGCCGGACATGACCGGGATCGAGGTGCCGCCCGCGCGCGCCGCCAGCATGATCGACGAATATCCGGTCCTGTCGGTGGTCGCGGCCAATGCCACCGGCACCACGATGATGCCCGGCGTTCGGGAATTGCGGGTCAAGGAAAGCGACCGGATCGAGGCGATGGCCACCGGATTGCGCGCCAATGGCGTTGCGGTCGAGGATGGCCCGGATTGGTGGAGCGTGGCGGGCAAGGGTCCCGGCAGTGTCGCGGGCGGGGGCCTGGCGCAGAGCCATCTGGATCACCGGATTGCGATGTCTTTCCTGGTGCTGGGGATGGCGGCGCAAGAACCGGTGCGGGTCGATGATGCCGGGCCGATTGCGACCTCGTTTCCGATATTTGAAGGCTTGATGGCGCAACTGGGCGCGTCGCTGGTGCGGGGCGATTGACCGGCGGTGGCCTTTGCGGGGCTGCAAGGTGAAGGAGATTGCGCCATGGTAACCGGATCCTGCCTGTGCGGCGCGGTGCGCTATGTCGTATCGGGTGAATTGCGCCCGGTGATTGCCTGCCATTGCAGCCAATGCCGCAAGACATCGGGCCATCATGTGGCGGCGACCTCGGCCCGGCGCGAGGCGGTTCGGATCACCGGCGAGGTCAGCTGGTATGCCTCCTCGGAAAATGCGCGGCGCGGCTTCTGCCCGACCTGTGGCAGCAATCTGTTCTGGGATGGGGCCGGGGCGAATCTGTCGATCTTTGCCGGCACGTTGGATGGCGCGACGGGGTTGAACATTGCGGGGCATATCTATTGCACCGACAAGGGTGACTATTATGAGATCGCGGATGGTTTGCCGCAGGCCCAGGGATGTGACCCCGGCCTGACGACGATGGTATAGGGGATGGCTTTTGCGGGTGTCGCCGCGCGTGCCGCGCGTCGACCGGTGCGAGGGGCGCTGCCCCTCGCGCTCCCTGGAGTATTTTCACAAAGAAGAAGCGGTGCGGGTGACTGCGACGTGCAACCTGACCCTTGCGGATCGGGCAGGGCTTGGGTAGCCATTGGGCATGGCATTCACGGTTGCAATTGACGGGCCTGCGGCGGCGGGAAAGGGCACCATCGCGCGGGCGGTGGCGGCGCATTTTGGCTTCGCGCATCTTGATACCGGGCTGCTCTATCGCGCCGTCGGGCAGCGGATGCTGGCGGGCGAAGATGCGGTGATGGCGGCGCGGGATCTGCGGGCCGAGGATCTGGACCATCCCGATCTGCGTGGCACCCAAGCGGCGCAGGCGGCCAGCCGGGTGGCCGCCATCCCAGATGTGCGCGCGGCGCTGTTGGATTTTCAGCACGCCTTTGCGCGGCGTCTGGGCGGTGCGGTGCTGGACGGGCGCGATATCGGCACGGTGATCTGCCCGCAGGCGGATGTGAAGCTGTATGTCACCGCATCCGATGAGACCCGCGCCACAAGGCGGCACA
>NZ_JBTUJH010000084.1:0-14525 GCF_058343375.1 Alterinioella sp. | reverse complement strand
CCGCACCTGGCAGGCCCCCGATTACAGCGATGATGGCATCGGGTTGCTGGCGGATGCCTTGACCGAAATTGCGGGAACTGACGGTTTGATCGGCCTGCCGGATCAGATGGAAAGCCATGTCCGAATGCCGCTGGCCGATTTTTACCGGTTGCAGGCGTTGATGGGCGGGGCGCGTCTGACCGGCGACGCAACCATCATGCGCCACCTGCGGCTGGTGAAATCCCAGGCCGAAATCGACAAGATCGGCACCGCCTGCACCATCGCAGAGCGCGCCTTTGCCCGCGTGCCTGAGATTGCCGCACCGGGCGTGCCTTTGTCGCAGGTCTTTCGCCGCTTTCAGATGCTCTGCCTTGAGGAAGGGGCCGATCATGTGCCCTATCTGGCCGGTGCGGCGGGGCAAGGCGGCTATGGCGATGTGATCTCACCGGCCGGGGATACGCCCCTGTCCGCGGGCGATGTGCTGATGCTGGATACCGGCCTGGTCCATGACGGGTATTTCTGCGATTTCGACCGCAATTTCAGCCTTGGCCCTGCCAGCGCCGCGCTGCAGAGCGCGCATTCCAAGCTGATGGAGGCCACCGCCGCCGCGTTCGACATCGCGCGGCCCGGCATCACGGCGGCCGATCTGTTTCACGCCATGAATGGCATCGTGAACCCCGGCGGGGCGGCGTCCGAGGCCGGGCGTCTGGGGCACGGGCTTGGCATGCAACTGACGGAATGGCCGTCGCTGCTGCCGGGTGATCTGACCGAACTGACCCCCGGCATGGTGTTGACGCTGGAACCGGGGATCGCGCTGTCGCAGGGCCGGATATTGGTGCATGAAGAAAACATCGTGATCCGGCAAGACGGCGCAGAATACCTGTCGGATCATCACCCCGGCCCGATCCGAGAGGTGGCCCTGCAATGACCACCCATGGCTATGACCTGACCGACAGGCGCCCGCCGCAACTGGGTCTGATCGCTCTGCAAAGCGACGAAAGCATCGAGGCTGATTTTCGCCGCATGTTGCCTGAGGGGCTGGAGCTGATGGTCTCTCGGGTGGCGTCTGATCCGGAGATCAGCGCCGCATCGCTGCAAAGGATGGAGGCGCATTTGACCCGCGCGGCGGCGCTGTTTCCCACCGGCGCGCGGATGTCGGCGGTGGGGTATGGCTGCACTTCCGGCACGGCGCAGATCGGGCAGGCCCGCATTGCCACGCTGATCCGCGCCGGTGTCGCCACACCCGAGGTCACCGAACCCGTCAGCGCGCTGATTGCGGCCTGCGCGCATCTGGGCATCCGGCGGCTGGCGATGCTCAGCCCCTATGTCGAAGAGGTTTCCTCCCGGCTGCGCGAGGTGCTGATCGGGGCAGGCATCGCAAGCGCCGGTTTTGGCAGTTTCAACGAGCCCGAAGAAGCCAAGGTTGTCCGCATCGCACCGCGATCGATTATCAACGCCGGATGCACCGTGGCGAAGCTGGAAGATTGCGACGCGCTGTTTCTGTCCTGCACCAATCTCAGAACGCTGGATGTGATCGACAAGATGGAGGCGCGGTTGGGGATGCCGGTGCTGTCCAGCAATCAGGTGCTGGCATGGCATCTGTGCGCTCTGGCCGGCAACCAAAATGCCCCTTTCGCGCCGGGGCGGCTTTGGCAGAGCTGAGATATCGGATACAGGCGGGGGGCAGCAAGGCACGGATCGAACGACCCGGGGCGGCCGCGATGCTGACCAGTTAGAGCGCGACGCGCCATAAAGCGTTGGAACCCTTGTTTTCGGGCAGCGTCAGGGGATTCCGGTTTTCCGAGACCTGAAACAGGTATCCGGCCTCAGATCGGCACGGCTGCCCGTGACCGGATCGGGGCATTCATCTTGCGCGCTCAAGTGAACTTTCGAAACAGTTTCGTTTGGTCGAACATATCTTCCAGCGCTTCCATGCGGTCCCTGCTATTGCCCCAAGTCAGGTTCTGGACGGTCGAGATCATGGTTTCCAGCAACAATAGCGGTGTGACGGCGGAATCCCACGCAGACGGCACCACGATCCGGCTGCTGAAGCTGACATCGGCCAACTGATGCACGGGCGAACGCCATTGATCCGTGAACAGGATGATTTTTGCGCCTTTGGCATGCGCCATCTTTGCCAGCTTCAGAGTATTATTCTCATACCGGCGCATGTCGAAGATGATGAATACATCGCCCTTCTGAACATCCAGAAGATAGTGCGGCCACGCGTTGGAGGTGGATTCGATATGGGTGATCCTGGGGCGCAGGACCTGCATGTGGAGAAACAGATATTCCGCCAGCGTATGCGTTAACCGCCCCCCCACGATATAGAGGTGACGGCTTGCGTCAGCGGTCAACGCGCAGGCTGCATCAAAATCCTTGGGGTCGATCTGGCCAAGCGTGTTGCGGATGTTGTCAATCACCGCATCGGTAAGACGGTTCAGCATATGTTCGGACGGCGCACCCTCGGCCCAGGTGTCATGCTTGGCAATCGGATTCTTCGCCTTGGCTTTCAGTTCCTCTCGAAGCTCGGTCTGAAATTCCGGATAGCCGCTGAAACCCAGTTTCTGGACCATTCGGGCGACCGTGGGCACGGACACGCCCGCATCTTTGGCCAGCGCGCTGAGCGGCCCCAACCCCGACGCCGGGTAGTTCTCGAGAATCGAATGCGCCAGCTGACGCTCTGCCCTGGTCAGATCATCAAGCTGATTCTGGATGCGATCCGAGATGGTTAGCGTGTCTTTGGCCATGGGGATCGATCCTTATTTGATCGAAAAAATAACAGAAACGATTCTCTTGATAAATCATTGTCAGAAATTCGTTGACAAGCAACCGCGACTGACAGCACGGTTAGGGGATTGGAGGGCCGATGTCGCACGTTCACATCGAAGCAGTAGAAGATCACGGATTGGCAATCAATGCCGCCGGCAGCTCTTCCATTGTGCTGGTATGTGAACATGCGTCTCACCATATCCCGGCCCGCTTCGACAATCTGGGCCTGTCCAAGGCCGACCGCACCAGCCATGCCGCCTGGGATCCCGGAGCATTGGCGGTGGCCGAGAAGATGGCGCATCTCCTGGATGCACCCCTGATCGCCGCCCGCGTGTCGCGGTTGGTTTATGACTGCAACCGCCCCCCCAACGCCAGCGATGCGGTGCCCGCCCGCAGCGAGATCATTGATGTTCCAGGCAATCGAGACCTGAGCGCGAGTGATCGCGCGGTCCGGGTCGATGGATATTACCGTCCGTTCAGCGACGCGTTGCAGACTGTCATCGGTCGGATCACAAATCCTGCTATCGTGACCATTCACAGCTTTACACCCACCTATTTCGGCAAGGCGAGATCCGTGGAGATCGGCATCTTGCACGACAGCGATGCGCGCCTTGCGGATGCGATGTTGCAGGTGGCCGCGGCCCATACCTCTGCCAGGGTTGCCCGTAATGAGCCCTATGGTCCGGATGACGGTGTGACCCACACGCTGAAGGAACATGCCATCAAAGCGGGCCACCTGAACGTCATGATCGAGGTTCGAAACGATCTGATCACCACGCCCGAACAGCAGGAAAACATGGCGGCCACGATCTCGAACTGGCTGGTGGATGCTTTCGCGCAACTCCACCTGGCGGAAAATATCCAATGTCGGGTCTGATGCACGGATATATCCGCGCCGTGGACGCGGTGAACTACCGCATTGGGCGCGTAATGATGTACGGAATTTTCGTATTGATGGCGATCCTGCTTTGGTCCTCGTTCAGCAAGGCCTTCTTTGTGCCGACCCTTTGGACCCTCGAAATGGCGCAGTTCGTCATGGTGACCTATTACATTCTAGGCGGGCCCTATTCGATTCAACTGGGGTCCAATGTCCGCATGGACTTGCTTTACGGGGAATGGTCTTTGCGCAAGAAGGCGTGGTTTGATCTGTTCACGGTCATGTTCCTGATCTTCTACCTCAGCGTGTTGTTTTACGGGGCGGTGGCGTCCACGGCCTATTCTCTTGGCTATTGGGGCCGGGAGCCGTTTTCCTTCTTTGCGGGGCTGGTGACGGGCGCGGAAGAGGTCGGGCGTCTGGAAATCTCCTCCTCTCCGTGGCGGCCCTATATGTGGCCGATCAAGGCGATGATGGTATTGGGCATGTTCCTGATGCTCCTGCAAAGCATATCAGAACTGTTCAAAGACGTTCTGCGGATCAAGGGCGAAGATATCTGATGTCATATGAGATGATCGCCATGCTGATGTTTTCGTCGATGATGCTGATGCTGCTGACCGGGCAGCGGGTTTTCGGCGCGATTGGCTTTGTCGCCGTGGTTGCAGCGTTGCTCTTGTGGGGCGACAGGGGCGGCTTTGACATCGCATTTTCGGCCTCTATGGGGTTGATGAACTGGTATCCTCTGCTGACCCTGCCGATGTTCATATTCATGGGCTACATTCTGTCGGAAAGCAAAATCGCCGACGATTTATACAAGATGTTCCATGTCTGGATGGGCGGGCTGCGGGGCGGTCTGGCGGTCGGGACCATCGGCTTGATGGTGCTGATCTCGGCCATGAACGGATTGAGCGTTGCCGGCATGGCGATCGGGTCGACCATCGCGCTGCCGGAGCTGCTCAAGCGCGGCTATGACAAACGCATGGTGACGGGCGTCATTCAGGCCGGGTCGAGCCTTGGTATCCTGGTGCCGCCATCCGTTGTCTTGGTCCTTTACGCGATGATCGCGCGCCAACCCGTCAGCCAGCTTTGGGTGGCCGGCATCCTGCCCGGCCTGATGATGGCCTCGCTATTCGTGATTTATATTGTCGTGCGCTGCCGGATCAATCCAAGCCTCGGTCCGGTGCTGGATGCAGCATCTCGGGACATCCCGCGAGAAGAAAAATACCGCCTCCTGCTGGCGGGCCTTCTGCCGGTCATCATTTTCGCCTCGATGATGGTGCCGTTCCTGAAAGGCTGGACCTCGCTGGTCGAAAGCTCGGCCATCGGCGCGCTGGCCGCCTTTTCCGCCGCAATCTTCAAGGGCCGAATGACCCGTGTGGTTTTTGAGAACTCGGTTCGCAACACCCTTGCCATCACCTGCATGTTCATGTGGATCATCCTGGCCGCGCTTGCCTTTGGTGCCGTGTTCGACGGTCTGGGGGCCGTGAACGCCATCGAGGGGGTGTTTACCGAACGCCTCAACCTCAGCCCGTGGATGATCCTTATTTTGATGCAACTCAGCTTTGTCATCATGGGGACGTTCCTGGATGACACGGCAATGCTGGTGATCGTGGCCCCGCTTTACGTTCCGCTGGTCGGTGAGCTTGGATTTGACCTGATATGGTATGGAATCCTTTATACTATCACGACGCAGATCGCCTATATGACGCCGCCATTCGGGTATAACCTGTTCCTGATGCGGGCGATGGCCCCGCCCGAGATCTCGCTGCGCGATATCTACGCCTCGATAACGCCCTTCGTGCTGATCATGATCGTCGCTTTGACCCTCGTGATGGTATTCCCGGGTATCGCCCTTTGGCTCCCCGGAGTTGTTTTGAACCAACCATAGAAGAACCGCTGCTCAAGTGGTCGCACCCCAACCAAGGAGAGAAAACATGACTTCAAGACGTAAATTCATCCAAGCGGCTGCAGCGGCTCCCGCCGCCGCCGCATTGGCGACGCCGGCATTGGCGCAAGGCACAATCCGCTGGCGAATGCAGACTTATGCCGGCGCAGCACTTGCCGCCGAGGTCATTGACCCGGCCATCGCGATGTTCAACCAGATCGCAGGCGACCGCATGCAGATCGAGCTGTTCTATGCCGATCAGCTTGTCCCCACCGGAGAGCTGTTCCAGGCCATGCAGCGCGGCACGATCGACGCTGTGCAATCGGACGATGATTCGATGGCCTCGCCCACCGAAGTCACCGTCTTTGGCGGCTATTTTCCCTTCGGCTCGCGCTACTCGCTCGATGTGCCGGTGCTGTTCAACCAATATGGGCTGAATGAAATCTGGGATGAGCAGTATTCGGCCGTTGGTGTGAAACACATCTCTGCCGGGGCCTGGGACCCTTGCCACTTTGCCACGCGCGATCCGATCCGCAGCCTCGGGGATCTTGAAGGCAAGCGCATCTTCACCTTCCCGACGGCCGGTCGTTTCCTGACCCGGTTTGGCGTCGTTCCGGTGAACCTGCCTTGGGAAGACATCGAGGTTGCGATGCAAACCGGCGAGCTTGACGGCATCGCATGGTCCGGCATCACCGAGGATTACACCGTCGGTTGGGCCGATGTGACCAACTATTTCCTCACCAACAACATCTCGGGCGCATGGGCGGGATCGTTCTTTGCCAATATGGATCGTTGGAACGAATTGCCGGATGACCTGCAAACTCTGTTCCGCGTGTGCACCGACCAGTCGCATTACTACCGCCAGTGGTGGTATTGGGGTGGCGAGGCCAACCTGCGCGTCAATGGCGACAAGCTGGAACTTACCACGATTCCGGATGAAGAATGGGCAACGGTCGAGGCCGCCGCTCAGGAATTCTGGGAGGAGATCGCCGCCGAGTCCGAGGTCAAGCGTCGTGTGGTCGATATCTTCCGGCGATACAACGCCGACATGGTTCTGGCCGGGCGCCCCTACCGCTACGGCTAAAGCATCACTATTGGGGGCGGCCATCGGCGGCCCCCAATCCCCATAGGAAAGTAGAATACCATGCCCGGAACCTGGACCTTCGAGGACCTGACAGCCCGCGTTGCGGACGGATCTGTTGATACGGTCCTCGTTTGCTTTGTGGATATGCAGGGCCGCCTGATGGGCAAACGGTTTCACGGTGTGAATTTCGTAGAGACCTCGTTTGAAGAAACCCATTGCTGCAATTACCTGCTCGCCACCGACCTGGAAATGGCCACGCCCGATGGCTACGCCTCGACCAGTTGGCAGACGGGCTATGGCGATTATGTGATGAAGCCCGATCTGACGACCATTCGCCCGGTGCCCTGGCTTGACGGCACGGCGATGGTGCTGTGCGATATCCTCGACCACCAAAACCACCAACCGGTGCCGCATTCGCCCCGCGCCATCCTGAAGCGGCAGATCGCCCGTCTGGAGGCGCTCGGGTTCGAGGCCAAAATGGCCACCGAGCTGGAATTTTTCCTGTTCGAGCAAAGCTTTGACAGCCTGCGCAAGGACGGTTACCGCAACCTGGACCCGATCAGCGGCTATAATGAGGATTACCATATCTTCCAGACCACCAAGGAAGAGGGTGTGATGCGACCGATCCGCAACCACCTGTTTGCGGCCGGTCTGCCGATTGAAAACTCCAAGGGCGAGGCCGAGGCCGGCCAGGAAGAGCTGAACATCCGCTACGCCCCGGCGCTCGATTGCGCCGATCACCATTCCATCGCCAAACACGCGATCAAGGAAATCGCCTGGCAGAATGGCCGGGCGGCGAGCTTCCTGCCCAAATGGCACAAGGATCGCGTCGGATCGTCCAGCCATGTGCATCAGTCGCTTTGGAAAGACGGCGAGGCGGCGTTCTTCGACAAGACCGCCAAACACGGCATGTCCAGGCTCATGGCGCACTACATGGCCGGGCTGATCAGATACGCGCCCGACTACACCTATTTCCTGGCCCCCTACATCAATAGCTACAAGCGCTTTGCCAAAGGCACCTTTGCGCCGACCAAGACCGTCTGGTCTGTCGACAACCGGACCGCAGGCTTCCGTCTGTGTGGTGAGAATACCAAAGGCGTCCGGGTGGAATGTCGCATTGGCGGCTCGGACCTGAACCCCTATCTGGCGCAGGCCGCGATGCTGGCGGCGGGCATCAAGGGGATCGAGGATCAGATGGAATTGCCGCCCGCCACCACGGGCGATGTCTATGAGGACGCCAAGGCCGCCGACATCCCGCAAACCCTGCGCGCGGCAACCAAAACCCTGCGCGAATCGGCGTTCCTGCGCGAGGCCCTGGGCGACGACGTGGTAGATCACTACACCCGCGCGGCCGAATGGGAACAAGAAGAGTTTGACCGCACCGTGACCGATTGGGAAATCGCGCGCGGCTTTGAAAGGGCCTGATACCCCATGCAGATCCAATGCATCTCGCCGATTGACGGCTCCGTCTACGCGACCCGGCAGAGTTTGACCCTATCCGAGGCGGAGCTTTTGGCCCAACGCGCCAGGGCTGCGCAGGTCAAATGGGCCGCGCGCCCCTTGGATGAACGCGTCGCGCTGGTGCAGGCCGGTGTTGCAGCCATTGGTGCGATGAATGATGAGATCGTGCCGGAGCTTGCCTGGCAGATGGGCAGACCCGTCCGCTATGGCGGCGAGTTCGGCGGCTTCAATGAACGCGCCTCCTATATGGCCGAGATCGCGGCAGACGCCCTGGCCCCGATCGTGGTTGAAGACAGCGATGCCTTCCGCCGTGTCATCAAGCGGGTGCCGCACGGTCTTGTCCTGGTGGTGGCCCCCTGGAACTATCCCTATATGACCGCCATCAACACCGTCGCGCCGGCGCTGATCGCGGGCAATGCGGTGCTGTTGAAACATGCCTCCCAGACCCCATTGGTCGGCGAGCGGATGGCGCAGGCCTTTCATTCCGCAGGCATCCCCAAGGATGTGTTCCAGAATGTTTTCCTCGATCACCAGACAACATCGGATCTGATCGCGGCCCGGACATTTGGCTTCGTGAACTTCACCGGCTCCGTCGGTGGCGGGCGCGCGATGGAGGCCGCGGCGGCGGGCACCTTCACCGGTATCGGGCTTGAGCTTGGCGGCAAGGATCCGGGCTATGTGATGGAGGATGCGAACCTGGACGCGGCGGTGGAAACGCTGATTGACGGGGCGATGTTCAATTCCGGCCAATGCTGCTGCGGGATTGAACGGATCTATGTCCATGAAAGCCTGTTTGACGGTTTCGTGGAAAAATCGGTAGCCATCGTGAACGGCTACAAGCTTGGCAATCCGCTGGACCCCGACACGACCCTGGGCCCCATGGCCCATGTCCGGTTTGCCGACGCGGTGCGTGCTCAGACCGCCGAGGCGATCGCCGCCGGTGCCAAGGCGCATATCGACCCGGCGCGATTCCCCGAAGATGGCGGGGCCTATCTTATGCCGCAGATCCTGACCAATGTGACGCATGACATGCGCGTCATGCGTGAAGAAAGCTTTGGCCCGGTGGTGGGCATCATGGCCGTCGCCTCGGATGCCGAGGCCATTGCCCTGATGAATGACAGCGATTTCGGGCTGACCGCGTCGCTCTGGACCCAAGACGCCGCGCGGGCCGAAATGATTGCCGATCAGATCGAGACCGGGACGGTTTTCATGAATCGCGCCGATTACCTCGATCCTGGCCTGTGCTGGACCGGCTGCAAAGACACCGGACGTGGTGGAGGGCTGTCTGTGATCGGGTATCACAACCTCACGCGTCCAAAATCCTACCATCTCAAGAAGGCATAAGAGCATGAGCCTCACAGCAAACTGGTCCTACCCGACATCGATCCGGTTCGGTTCGGGCCGGATCTCTGAAATCGCCGACGCCTGCGCGAATGCGGGCATCAAAAAGCCGCTGCTTGTTACCGATCGCGGGCTGGCGGGCATGGAAATCACCACCAAAACGCTCGATCTTCTGGACGCGGCGGGCCTGGGCCGCGCGATCTTTGCCGAAGTCGACCCGAACCCGAATGAGAAGAACGCCGAAGCCGGTGTGAAGGCCTTCAAGGAGGGCGGCCATGACGGTGTGATCGCCTTTGGCGGCGGCTCGGGTCTTGATCTGGGCAAGCTGGTGGCATTTTTGGCGGGCCAGACCCGGCCCTTGTGGGATTTTGAGGATGTCGATGATTGGTGGACCCGCGCCGACGCCGATGCCATCGCGCCGATCGTGGCTGTGCCAACCACGGCGGGCACAGGATCCGAGGTCGGGCGCGCCTCGGTCATCACCAATTCGGTGACTGAAGAAAAGAAGATCATCTTCCACCCGAAAATCCTGCCCACCGTGGTGATCTGCGACCCTGAATTGACCGTGGGCATGCCAAAAACCATCACCGCAGGCACCGGCTTTGATGCCTTTGCGCATTGTGTCGAGGCGTTCTGCTCGCCGCATTATCACCCGATGTCCCAGGGGATCGCGCTGGAAGGGATGCGGCTGGTCAAGGAATATCTGCCCCGCGCCTATGCCGACGGGACCGATATCGCCGCCCGCGCCCATATGATGGCTGCAGCCGCCATGGGGGCCACGGCGTTCCAAAAAGGTCTTGGCGCGATCCACGCCCTGTCACACCCCATTGGCGCGATCTATCACACCCATCACGGCACCACGAACGCGGTTTGCATGCCCGCCGTTCTGCAATTCAACAAACCGGCAGTGAAGAAGAAGCTGACCCAGGCCGCCAATTATCTTGGCCTGCAAAACGGCTTTGACGGTTTCTGCGCCTATGTCGATGATCTGAACGCATTGCTTGGCATCCCAAAGACCCTGTCGGAACTTGGTGTCACGAACCCCGATATCGACCGGATCGTCGCCGACGCGCTGGCCGATCCCAGCACGGGCGGCAATCCGGTGAAGATGACGAAGGACAACACCACCAAACTGCTATTGGCCTGCCTCTGACATTGGCCAAGACGCGCAATGGCCAGCTTCGCAAGGACGTTTGAACTGACCTTCGCCGGGTGTTCGGCAGGCTCCGAACCGGCCGTCCGCTTCGAGGCAACCCAGGCGATCAGCCTGCTGAAAACTGAGTTTCTGCAACCTGGCGGGCCGATTTTTCGGGACCGCTTCATCAGCCACTCAACACACAGCCGAAAGCCAGGGGAAATGTTGGGGAAGACGTCAGACCATGCGCTGAAAGCAGAAATGGCGGACTGGGGAGGATTCGAACCCCCGACCCCTTGATTCGTAGTCAAGTGCTCTATCCAACTGAGCTACCAATCCGCACTGGAGTGGGGCGGATGTATCGCCACCTGCGGGGCATTGCAAGAGTCAAATCACACCAATTCGACTTCACAGCGCAGGGTCCAGACCGGATTCCGGCAGGCAGATGCGAAAGCAGGTTCCCTGCGGCCCGGTTTCGTGCAATTCCAGCGTTCCGCCATGGCCGCGGATCAGTTCAGCGGCGATGGCCAGCCCCAATCCGGTGCCGCCTTTGCGCGCGCCGCCCTGAAATGGCGTAAAGAGGTGATCGAGCGCCTTTTTCGGCAACCCGGGACCGGTATCGCAGACCGTGATCCACCAGCCGGTCTCGTCGTCGCCCGCAGCGATCGTGATGGTGCCGGGCTGGCCGGTGGCAATGATGGCCTGCCGTGCATTGCGCATCAGATTACTCAAGACGCGATACAGCTGTTCGGGGTCGCAGCGCGCGATCAGGCCTGCGGGCACATCGGTGACCACCGTCACCGCCTCCTCGCCGGTCGCCAGTCGTTCGTGGTCGACCACATCCTCGATCAGCGCGGCAAGGTCGATGCGGGTCAAGGCCGGCGGCGGCTCCTCGGCACGTCCGAAGGCCAGCGTGCCTTCGCACAGGTTCACGGCGCGTGACAGCGAAGAGATGAGCTTGGGCGCAGAGCGTTGAACGGCCGGATCATCGGAGGCTTCCATCCGGTCGGCCAACAGCGTCGCCACGGTCAGAATATTGCGCAGGTCGTGACTGATCTTGGCCACCGCCTCGCCCAGTTGCGCCAACCGTTCACGCTGTTTCAGGGAGGCCGCCAATTGCGTTTGCAGGCTTTGCAGCGTGACCTCGGCATCGCGCAGTTCGGTCACGCGAGAAGACGGCGAAATGATCCGGCGGACATCGTCGGGGGCCTCCGCATAAGCCCGCATCGAGGCCACAACCCCTTTGATCGGCATCACGATCAACCGTTGAACGGCGAAAAACAGCAAGGACGCCGTGAAGATCGAGATCACCGCAGACAAAATCAGGATGTTCAGCCCGTAATCCAGCATCGCTTCGCGCAAGGGGCGGGTGGGCAGCGTGACCTCGATCAACAGCCCCGCCTGACGCACCGGGTTGCCCATGACCCGGATCACCTGATCCTCAGGCTCCCATAGCCGGGCCAGGGCATCCGTCATCAGGGTCCAGGCCCCCGGATCGCGCAGATCGTAAAAACCGGAAACCGGCGGGATCCGCTCCACCGTCAGAATCAGCTGGCTCACCTCATCGCGGCGCAGCACAACGTTCAGAACGCCCGCATTTTCCAGCAACTCATCTTCCAGCGCTTCATCCAGCATCATGGCATCATCGGCCAGCAGCGCCAATGAGGCGATCTGGGCCCGTTCCAGACGCGCCAGCAGGTAATCCTCGCGAAAGCGCGCGATGGACGGCACGAAGATCAACACTTCGGCCAGCATCACGAAAACGATCGTCAGCATCAGGAACCGACCTGAAAGCGAGTTCAACACCTGGCTCTGCCCTCCCCTTGATTGCCGGTGCTAGAACCGTTGCACCATTCTGACGATCCGCTTTACCCAGGCACTGTCAAACAGCTTGGGCGTGAAATAGGCCCCGGCGGCGCGTTTATTGACCTCTCCCAATGTGGGATAGGGGGCCACCATGGCCGCAATCGCGCTCATTTTCAAATGGTTGGCAATGGCCAGCGCCCAGATCTGGATCAGCTCGCCCGCCTGCGCCCCCACGATCGAGGCCCCGACAGGGCGGCCCTTGACCACCATGACCTTGACCAGCCCGGTTGTCTGGCCGGTGGCGATGGCCCGGTCATTGCCGGAATATTCGGCGCGCACAACCCGCAGCCTGGCCCCATGCTTTTCGCGGGCCTCGGCCTCTGTCAGGCCCACCTGCGCCATTTCAGGGTCGGTATAGGTGGCCCATGGGATATGGTCGCTACGCGCCTTTGACGGCAGGCCAAGCAGGATCGACCGGATGATGATGCCCGCATGATAGCCCGCGACATGGGTAAATTGCAGCCCGCCCGCCGCATCGCCAATGGCATAAACGCGCCGGTTGGTCGGCGACCGCAGCGAGGCATCCAGTTTGACACCGCCGCCCGCGCTTTCGACACCGGCGCGGAACAGGTCAAGATCGCCGATATTGGCGGCCCGGCCGACAGCAACCAACAGATGCGTTCCGGCATAGCTCTGGCCGCCCTGCGTGTGCACGGTGATGTCGCCAGCACTACCGGTTATTTCCGAGGCCATGGCCCCTTCGACAATCTCAATGCCTTCGCCGCGCAGCCGCTCCAGCGCGATGGCGGCAATCTCGGGGTCATCCTTGCCAAGCGCCTTCAGGCCTTCCAGAACGGTCACCCGGGCACCAAGCCTGCGATGCGCCTGCGCCATTTCCATGCCGATGGGGCCACCGCCGATGATGATCAGATGGTCGGGGCGCTGGCGCAGGTCGAATATGGTTTCATTGGTCAGATAGGGAACCTCCGCCAGCCCCGGTATCGGCGGCACGACCGGGCGCGACCCGGTGGCAATGACAAAGCGGCGCGCGGTGATCGTGATGTCGCCCGCCTGCACCTTGTCATGGCCAACAAAACGGCCAAATTCGCGGATCACCTGCACGCCCAGTTTCTCGAACCGTTCCTGGCTGTCATGCGGCTCAATGGTGGCGATAACCTGGGCCACATGATCCTTGGCGGCGGCGAAATCGGCTGTCACCGGCCCGGCGCTGATGCCAAAACCTGCCTCACCCATCGCATGCGCCTTATGCGCCGCGGCCAGCAGCGCCTTGGATGGGATGCAGCCATAATTCAGGCAGTCACCACCCATCTTGTGGCCTTCCAGCAGAACCACCCTGGCCCCCATCTGCGCGGCCCCCGCCGCAACGGACAAGCCGCCGCTGCCGGCACCGATCACGCAGATATCCGTCTTGATCTCAGCCATGTATCACAGCCCCCTTTTGCCGCGCACGACCTTGATGACAATGGGCAACAACGCCAGCGCGCAAAGCCCGAGGATCGGCCCCAGAACCACCGGGTCGAATATGATCGACAGGTTCGGCACCTCACCCATGGCAAAGACCTCTCCCAGACCGGCCCCGACCCACGTATAGACAACAGATCCCGGCATGATCCCGAAAAACGTCGTGAAGGCATAGCGCCCGAGGCCGACACCGACCAGGGCCGGCAAAAGATTGGCCACAAAGAACGGCACCACCGGAACAAGGCGGATGAGAAAGAGCATCGAAAGCTCGTTTTCCGTGATGCCCTGCTTGATGCGTTTGACCATGCCCGATGAGGCATCCATGCGCGCCGACAGGGATACGCCCAGCCCCCATTTCGCGGCCAGGAAAATCACGATTGCACCCAAAGTGGCCGATCCGATGACAAAAATGGCACCGGGAAACAATCCGAACAGGAACCCGCCCGCCAGTGTGGCAATCGTCGCCCCGGGCAGCGAAAAGGCCACGATCAGCACGTAGATGGCAATATAGGCCACGACCATCACCGGGAAATTGGCATCCCTGAATGCCAGCAATGCCTCACGGTTGTCGCGCAGCGCCTCGAAGCTCAGGAAATCAGACAGGAAATACCAACCGGCAAATGCGCCCGCGGCGATCAAGAGCAGAGGCAGATATCGGGTCATCGGATTTCCTGTCCGGGATGGGGCATCTTGCATCCTTGTGGCA